>JANNNN010000109.1:0-6397 GCA_031398555.1 Planctomycetia bacterium
GCATCGGGATCGGGAATCGAAAGTCGAATCTGACACAAAGCTCGGACGCAGAGAATCGTAGCACGATGCTCAACAAAAATCGCGCGCTTGTCCGGCCGAAAATTTCCGATTGACGTGATAGCTTGGTGAATCGGACCATCGCAGATCTGGGCAATCGATAGACCGTGAGCGTACATCGCCTGCGTCAAGCCAATGACGGCTCTCGCGTGCCCGTCGGTCAACGCCGCCGTCAGCTTCGCGCCGAAGTCATCGTCGGCAAGCAGATTGACCGCATCGTCGATGCCCAACAGGTCGGGCCGAACGATGGTCACGTTGTTTTCGCAAACGCAACGAATCGCTTCCGTCGCCGGGATTCGTCGATGTCCGCCGCGCGTTCGATGGATCTGCAACTCGCCGCTGTCGGCCATGCGCCGCACTGACGACTCGCTGACCCCGATCGCTGCTGCGAATTCAGAGGTAGAAAGCAGGATCTGTTGCATAGCAGCCGCTGCGGATAAGGGTAAATTGACTGATTTGGAAGTTTTGTCCGAAACTTAACCAAGTTTATCGTAAAAATCGCTAAAGGGAACCTTCAAATTATAGCTCGAAGATCCCTTGACGTAGGAATATCGTTATTCCAGAGATAGATTTGGTAGATTTAGCCGAATCCACCCCTTTCAACTTGTTTTAACGCAGAGTTCACAGAACATGTCCCCTGTACCCCTGGATTTGTTGGCCAAGATGCCCGATCTAACAGTTCTTCAGTACGCCACTGTCGACAATATTTTTTCGATGACAGTCGCGACCATGGGTGCCGCAGCGATCTTCTTGTTTCTTTCCCGGTCAATGGTTGACGCTCCCTATCGCCCTGCTCTGATGGTGTCCGGCTTGGTCGTCACGATTGCGTGCTATCACTATTTCATGATCCGCCACAGCTGGCAGGGAGCCTACGTTCTGTCTGGCGACGGTTACACGGGAACCGGTGCGGGCTTTAACGATTTCTACCGCTATGCGGACTGGATTCTGACAGTGCCGTTGCTGATGGTGGAACTGGTGGCCGTTCTCCGCTTAGAAAAATCGCGTGCGAAGTCGCTGTTAACTCGGCTGGTAATCGCGGCAGCCGCGATGATCGCACTGGGATATCCAGGCGAGGTGATCAACAATCCAGAAGGCTGGACAATGCGGGTCGTATGGGGAGCGTTGTCATCGATCCCATTCTTCTACATTTTATTTGTTCTTTGGGGCGAATTGACCAAGTCGCTGGACACACAGCCAGTTGAAGCACGAAGACTGATCGAAGTTGCTCGGCTAGTGTTGTTGATTACCTGGGCTGTCTATCCAATTGCTTACGCCCTGGGCGGAACACCGCAAGCACTCCTGGCAAAGTCAGGCGGAGCGGTCGATGCGAGCGGTGTTGTGTTCTTGCAGGTCGGGTATGCGATAGCAGACATGACAGCCAAAGCAGGATTCGGCATCCTGATCTATTTTATCGCCAGAGCCAAGAGTAGCGATCGACTAGAGTTAGCTGACGGCATGGTCTCAAAGTTTGCGTAGTTCTCGAACGCCTCAACGGAGCCCAGGAAGATGCATTCAGCATTTATCTCAATACTCGCCCTAGCGTTTGTGATTGCAAGTGCAATCGGCCTGGACTCTTCACGGAGTACCGAAGTTTTTTTGTTAGCAATCTTAGTGGCTCTAGTCGGAGTGCCGCATGGTGCTCTCGATCACTTAGTGGGACAGCGACTCCTTCGTCCGGCGTTCGGGAGCTTTTGGGGCCTAACTTTCTTCAGTGTTTATCTCGCGATTTCAGTAGTTATTGTGATCGGATGGCATGAGATGCCTGCTGTAACCATCCTCACGTTCTTCTTGGTCTCCGCCTGGCATTTTGGACTTGAAGAACGTGACGTTGACAGTGCCGGTTTGCTTCGCCATCTGCTCGCGATCGCATCTGGTGGATTGATCATTTGGATGCCTGCGCTGTTTCGTGGTGACGAAGTTGTTGAGCTGTTAGAACTCATTACCCCCAGGGATCAGGGCACACCAATTGCGTTTTGCGTGAGCGCAGTCGCCGCATCAGCGGTACCTCTCGCGCCGCTGTGCGTATTTGACTGTATTCGGAATGACCTACGAAGCAGCCGATCGGATCGAGGTTGGATTCAGTCTATCTGGTCATCGAACTGCTTACGAATGCTATCGATCGCTGTCTTCTGCTGCTCCGTCAACCCGTTAGTCTCGTTCACGGTCTACTTCTGCGGCTGGCATTCCGTACGCGGTCTGCATCAACTCGCTCGATCGCTCGGCGAATCCGTCGTAGCCACCTATCGTAAATTATTGCCCTTAACGGTGACGGCCTTAGCGCTAGTATCAGCCGGATCGTTCTTCTGGTCATCAACTGGTGCCATCGAAACTTCCTTGATACGAACTGTTTTTCTTGGCCTGAGCGCCCTCGCGGTTCCGCACCTTTGTCTGCATGTGGTCGCTGGTTCTCTTTCTCAGCGTTTTACAAATCCTTCCACTGCGCACCGCGACGTGTTTAATCATGCAAATGACAAATATCGCCAGAGATGTCAAAGAAGATCATGCGTCTGGGCGTTGCTATCTGCCCGCGTGTTGGCTCGACGCAGTCCCGCTGGAAGAGGGCTTGCCAACCAACGAGAATGTGAAAGCGGCCGTCAACCGGTTGCTTGCACTGGCAGATCAGCATTACGCGATTGGAATCGAGGGCTTGCAATACCTTCCCTTTTGGTCCAAGACCGCGATACGGATTGCGGCGGACCTCTATCGAGAAATTGGAGAGACAATTCGTCGCAATGACTACCGCGTAATGGATGGTCGAGCATTTGTTCTGATGTCCAGAAAAGTAGTGCTTGTCGTCAGCGGCTTGCTCCGGTCGCGACACCACACAGGCTTGTCAGTTTCTCCGATTACAACAGTTCACCCGCTTCCGTTTACTTCACGCAGTTTAGGTACATGATGATGAACAAAGATGCCTTCTACTTAGCCACACTTGGCGTGTCGCTAACCGCAATTATGGCGACAGTAATGTTTTTGCTTGTCGCTTACAATCCAAAAGACGCCACAACCTACAGCAACTTGCCTTGGATCTACTCCGTCTTTAGTGCGACAGTTGGATGCTTAACGCAGTTTACGCTTTACCGGATGGATAGGGCGATGCGACTGCAACCCGTTCACGTTGAAAGTGGTATACGTCACTGAGCGCGTTAGACGAATCACACGCATAATTTCAATGCTAAATCGCGTCGATTTCACGCGAATTGCGAAAATGGTAGTCTAGCGTGCTAACCTGCGGCTAGCGTCAAGGTCAGAAAATCTTTTTGAAACAAAATTATGGGCAAGATTAGTGGTGGTGTGTTGTTTTTCATCGCAGCAGCGGGACTCTCATTTCTCTTCTCTGTGTCTTTGTGGTTCAGTGGTTACCGCGAAGAAGGGGTTTTTGTCGGAATCTGGGTTCCTTCGATCCTCTCATTTGGCAACTTGCTTTTGATGAATCGAAATAATAGACAATGACAATACTCATTTTCCTATTGGGGTGCATTGCTACCGCTTGTTCCCTGACCGGTGCTATTCTTATCTGCTCTCAAGAAGATAAGGACCGATCCGATAGACTTGAGACCATGAAGCAGAACGCGGCAAATCGGACTGACCCGAGTAGTTAAGCATGCGCTTCCTAGCGATTGCCCAGATTGATTGCTCCTGGCGGACCAAGACGAGCAAATATCTGCCGATTGTGTTTTTGATGTGCAGTGAGGACAATGGCTTTTCATGTAAAACCAAAGTCGCTCTTCCGAATTCAGCCGACTAAGCTAATCATTATCTTCGCGACGAACCGTAAAGTTACAGTCTCGCTGCCATGTCGAGTAACCCAACGGGTGTTCTCCTGAACTCATCGAACTCGTCGCGCGCTCGAAAACAGCTTGGTCGCGAGGGCTGAACTCTTAGGAGGAAAAAAATCTCTACTCGGTGGACGTTTCGGATTCCCGCAATTATTGACCGATCCAGTAGGAACTGGCCCATGGGCTTCTTGCTTTTGAGGATTCGCTTAGAGGCGGCAAATTATGTCGGCGAAGTTCCTTGGAGTTGGAAAGTCCAACCCTAGGCACAATCGAAGAGGGATGAAATAATACTGTCCTAGATCTGCGGTATCCCACCTTCTGACTCGACCGAGCGACATGAAACCGATCAAGAAAATCCTGGCTGCTAATCGCAGCGAAATTGCGACCCGTGTGTTCCGAAGTGCCCACGAGTTGGGGATCCGGACCGTTGCTATTTATTCTCACGAAGATCGTTTCGCATTGCACCGGTTCAAGGCAGATGAAGCGTATCAGATCGGTAAGGTCGGCGAACCGATTCGATCCTATCTAGACATTGAAGGGATTGTGCAGCTTTGTAAGCGATACGATATCGATGCAGTGCATCCAGGCTATGGCTTTCTCTCGGAAAATCCCGTTTTCGCCAAAGCGCTCGAGGACGCTGGTGTAACTTTTGTTGGCCCAAGTGTTGCGGCGCTTGAGCAACTTGGCGATAAAGTCGCGGCCCGCGCGATTGCAATGAAAGCCGGAGTGCCGGTCCTGCCTGGCAGTTCACATTCGGTGACTAGTCTTGAAGAAGCAAAGCAACTAGCCTCTGAAATGGGTTTCCCAGTAATGCTCAAAGCAGCCAAAGGTGGCGGCGGCCGTGGCATGCGGATGGTAGACAATATCGAACAGTTGGCAGGTGCGCTGGATTCGGCCCAGCGGGAGTCCAAGAACGCGTTCGGTAGTGATGAGGTTTTCATCGAAAAACTAGTTCGCCAAGCTCGGCATATCGAAGTGCAATTGCTCGGCGACGATCATGGCAATTTGATGCATCTTTACGAACGCGATTGTTCTGTTCAACGACGACATCAAAAGGTGGTTGAGGTGGCGCCCGCACCGAACTTGTCGCCTGTGATTGCAAAACAGCTGCACGACGCCGCGCTCGCGATTGGCAACGCGGTCGGCTACCGCGCGGCCGGTACGGTGGAATTCTTATACGACACCGAGGCCGAAAAATTCTACTTTATTGAAGTCAACCCTCGTATTCAGGTTGAACATACGGTTACCGAAGAGATCACTGGCATCGACCTTGTACGAGCTCAAATTCTGGTATCGATGGGACACAAACTAGGCGATCAGTCCGTTGGATTGCCGGATCAAGCCGAAGTGAGAGCCACTGGTTTTGCAATCCAGTGTCGCGTTACAACTGAGGATCCTACGAACGCTTTTCGACCGGACTATGGCCGGATCACCCATTATCGAAGCGCCGGTGGTCTTGGTATTCGTTTAGACGCCGGCAGCGCCTTCAGTGGAGCTGTGGTCAATCCGTTTTATGATTCGATGTTGGTAAAAGTTTCCGCCCGTGGACGCACTTTACGAGAATCAGCGGCGCGAATGGAACGTTGCTTGCAAGAGTTTCGTATTCGCGGCGTGAAGACCAATATTCCGTTCTTGATTCAAATGATCTCTAATGAGATTTTTCTCGAAGGCAAAGCGACCACGCGTCTGATTGACACCTCGCCAAACCTTTTCGAATTTAAACCTCGCAAAGACCGTGCGACGCGGATTTTGAAGTTCCTTGCGAATACAATTGTAAACGGAAACCCGCTCGTCAAAGGACAGGCGGTTGCGACACGACGCGATCCGGCTCAAATTCCTGCGACGGACGCAACAACTCCCATTCCTACCGGCACGCGCGACCTGTTTAAGAAACTCAGTGCGAAGAAATTCTCCGATTGGGTTTTAGAACAGAAGTCGCTGTTGCTGACCGACACCACCATGCGCGACGCCCATCAGTCGCTGCTGGCAACACGCTTGCGGACGCACGACATGCTGGAAGTTGCCGATGCCTACGCGCGTCGCGCTTCAGAGTTCTTCTCGCTTGAAATGTGGGGAGGAGCGACGTTCGATACCTCAATGCGATTCCTGAGGGAAAGTCCGTGGACGCGGCTTACCGAGATGCGCGAGCGGGTGCCTAACATTCTGTTTCAGATGCTACTGCGGGCGAGCAACGCTGTGGGCTATACGAACTACCCAGACAACATCGTCCAGTTGTTTGTGCGCGAGGCCGCTGACGCGGGCATTGACGTCTTTCGCGTTTTCGACGCACTCAACTGGGTTGAGAATATGCAGATCGCAATGGAAGCCGTCATTGATAGCGGAGCGATCTGCGAAGCTGCCATTTGCTATACCGGTGACATACTGAACCCAAGTCGACAAAAGTACGACTTGAAATACTACGTCGAGCTTGCCAAACATCTTGAGAAGTTAGGCGCTCACATGTTGGCCATCAAAGACATGGCTGGCTTGTGCAAACCAGAAGCCGCTCGGCAACTGGTGCGAGCACTTAAGCAGGAGGTCGGTATTCCCATTCATTTCCATAC
>JANNNN010000152.1:0-8307 GCA_031398555.1 Planctomycetia bacterium
GCCAGAGATTTCATGAGCGACTCGACGTCATCAAAGCAATCCGAGATTAAGATGAGCATTCCACGTCGCTTGAGTTTCTCGGCAACTTGCTGAAGAACTAGGCCAAGTTGCGTTTCACTTCCCGGTTGAGAGCGAACCAGACATTGGCTGATCGCGAGGAGGTGGTTGATTTTACCTCGAGCCGGAATCAAATCACGGATTGCGGTATCAAACGTACACAATCCGACAGCGTCTTGTTGGCTGATTAGTAGCGTAGCCAAACAAGCGGCTAAGCGAGTTGCAAAGATGTGTTTACTGACGCCGGCGGCGCGCGCTCCGCAGTATCCCATTGAACCGCTCTGATCAAGCAAAATCATCGCTCGTAGGTTGGTTTCGTCTTCATACTGCCGGATGTAGAGCCGATCGGTTTTGCCAAAGAGTTTCCAATCGATTGATCGAATTTCGTCCCCTTTGACATATTGCCGATGCTCCTTGAATTCGACGCTGGCGCCTTTGAGTGGGGACCGATGTCGACCGACTGTGATTCCTTCAACCACACCGCGCGCGAGCAATTGGAGTTGCGCCACGGCGTCGCGATCTTGGGGAGTTAGGAAGCTGGTGCTGATAGACATTAACGAGGCTGGCAGGATGGCATGAGCGGGAGATGCCCGCCGCCGCGAGCTCCAAGGCCTACAGTCTATCCCAAGGCAGCCAACTTATCCACCATAAACGCGATGCTTTAACTTTTGTATAAAGCTCAGGTGCCTTTAATTTAACCTGCTTATTCACGGGCTTTCCTAGCCATTCCATGCTTGGTCGCGTCCTTGTTTGTCGTCGTGTCGTCGGCGAGCTTGGCCAGGTGCCGAGCATTCGCGTAGGCCAGGAGTCCGAACAGTTACTTTGCCTCGAGGAGATTTTTCATGGCGTCCATGAGAATAGGTTCAACTTCGGGAGCGACGTTGGATGACGTCGCGCCGGTCTCGTAGCCACCTTCGGGGTAGGCGGCAGCGGTGCCTATATATCCCGGACCGTAGTTGCCGTAGGCCGCCATCATCACGTGTAGGTCGGGGCGCATGGATTTGGCTGCCAATTGATATTCCACAAACAACTCACCAGGCAGATGTAGCATGCGTGAGTTACCGACGCGAAGGCAAGTGATGTCAATCTGGTGGCCAGCCTTTACTTGCCGCAGCCATGCGAGTTGATCGGCGAACGAAATGTAGCCCTTGGCCGGTGTTCCCTTCAGTTTGGCAACTAAGTCAGCTTCATCAAGATGCGGTGACAAAGGAAGACTGACCAATACACTTTTCCATCCAACCTCGTTCGCCGTTATCGGCTGCTTGTTTGTCTTCTCGAAGGCTTCACGCATTCCATTGGCCAATCGGGTAGCGAGTATCATTCGATTCGCTTGTGCGCCGTTATTGTATTTGCCAGCAGCGATATTCCCACCGGCACCATTGAAGTGTACATGCAGCGCCGTGTTGACGTCCTGGCCGCGAATGAAGCGGGCGATGCCCGGGAAATCTGGACTAGGAATTCCAAGACGGTAGTAACTCTGTGGATGACATGCATACGAACTGAGCAAGGCGATCGGGTTGTCACCATTCCAAAAGCTGAGCAGCGACACGACAGGATCGATTGTTCCTTCAGGCATGGCAACGAGGCTTGCAACTTTGCAACTGCTGCCCCGCATCGCCCCCACTTTTCCATCAGGTGTGCGATCCACGCGCCGGTTCGAAGCGACTTCTTTGACAACCGCTTCACCGCAGCCATAGTGTGTGATCGGCTGCGCGTTTGGCAGCGCAGCACGAATCGCGTCTGCCGCTCGCTGAATAACCTGCCGATGAAAGGCTCCGTCAAATCGAGAGTAGCCTTTAACATCAAGTTCCTTGATAATCCTTTCGGCTGTGAAATCGCAGCCCGGCGCATCGTGCTGATGCAGGGCATGGACCGCGACTCGCTCCGACACCGTGCCTGCCGCTGTGGCGAGTTCGCTTCGAAAGACGTCGTGACCTTCGTTCGCGATACCGATCCAATCGACGGCACACAGCACAATGGGCTGGTCCGCACCAAGAATCACAACCCCTCGGCAACGAAGCGTGAGATCATCGACGCGTTTGACCGGATCATAAGCCATCGCTGCACCCGGTGGCGGCGTTGCATCGGCATCGAAGGTAGCAAGTTTCAAGTTCGTTTGGGCGAGCACCATTTGGGGAGCAAGCCAAAGGGTCATGATGAGGACCAGTGTTATTTTCATAGTTGTCGTCCTTTGTCTAAGTGCACCGTGTCGGCTTGTTCGACATGAGCGCACGTTTTGAAGTTCAAAAACGTTTCCCTCGCCGACTTGTCCTGCTGCAATCGAAGTTGGTCTCTCGGCTAGGCGTTAACCTTCAGGAGTTTCAGAACCAGTGCTTCGAGCCACTCTGCAGGCAAGGTGTGTCAGGAGGTGGCGACATAGTTTAGCATGCAATCTCGGCACACCTACGCGGTTGCACCAACCAGTTTAGGTGGACAGTCTGATCAACGTGGTGTGATGATCGGGGGACTGATAGAGATCAAGCTCAGTGCTTGTTCGAGCGGGTCGAGTCCAAGGGCGGCTTGCATGGCAGCGAGAGCTACATACCACTTCTCGCGCGACTCAACCAACTTAATTTCGTACTCGGTAGCTTTGGATTCGAGCAGATTGATGTAGATCAGATCGACTTGACCTTGCTCAAAGGCAAAGTTGTAACGCTCGACAACCTCCCTGGAACTGCGCAAGGCGAGTTCCGCTTGCGTGATCTCTAATGCCGCTTGATCAAGCGAATTGCGAGCCGTCATCAACTCAACGCCAATCTTGTCTTGCTGCAGGCGGATCTTTTGGTCAAGTTGCGCGAGCTTGCTGCGAGTACTTTGAATCTTGCCGCGAGCTTTACGACGCTGGATAGGAAGTTCTCCCTCAATGCCAAGCTCAAGCTCAAACTGTCCCTTATCATTCAACGATGAGGCGGGTGTGCCAACATCCTGCGAGGCAGCTGAAATCAAGTCCAACTGCGGCGCGGTTTGGTTTTCTGCTAGTCGCAAATCGAGCGTCGTCTGTTGAACGTCTAACATAAGCCCACGCAGCTCTGGCCTGCGCGAAAGAGCGGATGCCAAGTCGGTGGGGAAATCTCCTGGTGGTAGAGAAGAGATACTCGGAAAACTTGGCGGAACCCATTCTTCACGCGGATAAAGTGGCTGGCCGACTTCATCGCGTAGATAAAATGAAAGTTTGACACCATATTCGCGAAACTTTTGCCTTGATTCGATCGTTTTCAGTCTTCTCTCGGCAATCAATTGCTCATTGAAAATCAGGTCAATGGCTTTGTTCTTGCCTGCTGCAACAAGATCTTTCAGTTGCTCGCCACGTTTTTCAGCCAACTTCAATAGCGCTTCCTGCGATCTCAAGTACGCTCCGGTCGCAACCCACTGCCAATAGATTTCGGCGCTCTCGCGAGAGAGGAGAAGTATCTGTCTTTCGATCTCAGGTGCAACGGCTTGTATCCTAAGATTGGCTTGCAGGACGGCAACTCGGGAGGCGTCGATCGCTCTGCCTTGAAGGAGTGGTTGAACAAGCGACAGCTTTAACTCGCCGCCCTTGTTGGTTTCGCGTTCTTTGTACCAGGGGGCGAAATCACCGCGACCATTGCGGTAGTCGGCAGAAAGGTAACCGCCCCACCAAAGTTGACGCGCAACGCCAATGCCACTGCGATAGTTTTCGTAATAACCCGTAGGCTCACCAAGCGAGTAACCCTGAAGTTTGTGATCGTAGAAACCTAACGCTGAGGTCGCCTCGCCTGTTGCAACACCTGCCTGAAGGCGTACCTGTTCGAGCTGCGGGAAAGAGTGAATGGTGCTTGCAACCACGTCGGCAAGTGTTAATCCGGGCAATGAAAGCGGATCAGCGGCGACTCCAGCGCTGGACGGCAATTTCAGTGTCGTCTCTGGCGGTTTTGAGCCAGGGGTTTTCGTTGCATCAGATCCGTTCTTTGCCTGATTGGATTCCGACAGTGTCGAGATTGTGGTGGCGTGAGTTTCAGGTTCCGTCGACTTGTCAGTCGACGACCTGTCCTGGTTTTCGGTTCGGGGCGGAGGACTAGCTAAGGTGCTATTGGATTGCGCGGATTCCATCGGAGTGCTGGCCGACACAAAGCTAGCTTGAACCTGAGGGACTGGCGAATTGACCAGCGGCCGGTAGCGAGACTGCTGAGCGATGCAAGATGGACCTATGCACAAGATCGCTATCGAAATAGCCAGCAATCGGTAGTTGAAACGACACACTACTTCGGCAACTTGACCTTGGTTTTTTCTTGTCCAAAGCCAGCTTTGCTTGGCTCTTGATCGGAAATAACCGGCGGAAATCCGTTGAGTTGCCTCCATATCTCGTAGCCCAATGAAACCCGTTTTAGTAGCACCCATCCGTTTGCACGGACACCCTGACGAAGGTATCGGTCATCCGGCCATGCTGGCTCCTCTGGATCAGGCTCAATGACGACCGAAAAATCACCTTTCATATCATCCGTCGGACTTAGTGCTAGCACTCGGCCTCCAAAGGTACCCACTGCCGCCGAGGGCCAGCCGACGAATTGGACGGCTGGCCAGCCCTGGAATTGCAAGCGAACTTTGTCGCCTACATGAACCAACGGCATCTCGCGGCCGGGCACCGTAAGTTCAACGCCCAGTTCCTTAGTGGTTGGAACCAAAGTGAACAGCAAATCGCCCTTCTTGACGGAGTTTGAACCCTGGCGGGTCAGCAGTTTATACACAACGCCTTCGCGGGGTGCAGTGACTTTCAATCGATCGAGTTGACTGAGCTTGATTTGCAGTTCGGTAAGTTTATTCTCGATCTCTACCAACTTCGCATTTTCTTGTTGCTCTTTGGTCTGCGATTCACGGTTCTTGATATCCAGGTCGTTTCGTTTCGATTCAAACTCGCTCTCTTTAGCGTCTAGCAACTTGAAACTCTCGTCGACGGCGCGGCGGGCTTTTTCTAGTTTCGCAAATGCAGCGCTCAGTGCATTGCGTTTGTCCATCAAGTCCTTCTCGGGCGTGAGTCCTTTTGGAAAGAGAATTTCTGCTTGTTCGCGTAAATACTGCTTCTGTTTGTATTCCGCTTCGAGGGCCACAACTTCTTGTTCGTTCTGCATCCATTTATTTCGAGCCGCTTCGACTTCGCTGCGAGCCGCTTCGACCATCGTCTTTCCGCTAAGCCGTTGTAGTTCAACGTTTTGCATAGCGAATTGAACCGAATTCAATGAAGCGGAGCGAGCGAGTTTCGTTTGTTCAATTTGTTGTTCCAGCTGTTCTTGTTCTCGGACAGCAAACGGTTCGAGTTCGAGCAGCAGTTCGCCTGCTTTGACCGATGAGCCTTCGCGCAAGCCGGGTTTGACGTACTTCACTACGCCATCGTACTGGCTCTCTACATCCTGCGGGCGAAACTGTGGATCGATCGCAAGTACGTCTCCGAATCCGCGCGACGTTTGCTGCCATGGTGCGAAGAACATTGCCAGCAGGCTAATGACTAGCAACGCGAAAGTTAACTTGCCGACAAAGCGAATCAGACGCGAAGTTCGCACCAAGTGAAGGGCAGGAAAAGTCTCACTTAATTGACGAATCGATACCGAAGCGAACTCGTCAGCTGCCTGATTGTGATGGGGTGAAGTTTTTTCGAAATGCATGATAAATCTTGCCGGAACCGTTAGTGGCTTTTCATTCGTCCAAGTTCAATATTCTGATCACAACTGGCCAATATTCGATCGTCATACGTGCTGATAAGTAGTGTCCAGGGATGCGACTTGTCGCTGATGGCTTTCCAAATCCCAAGACGTTCGGGAGGCGACAGTAATTCGAGAGCCCCATCGATCAGCAGTGCACGCGGCTGCGCCACGATGGCCCGAGCTAACATCAATCGAGCTCGTTGCGAGTTGCTTAGAGGATAACCACCAGACTGCAGCGTTGTATCGAGGCCGTGGCTAAGTTCCAGTGCTTCATCCCACAAGTTGACCAACTCCATGGCCGCACGCAGATCAGCGTCCGAGACCCAGCCGCGTCCAAGGCGAATGTTTTCAAGCAAAGAGCCGTGAAAAATTTCCGGGCTGCGGGCTAATGAAACAAGTGAGCCGCTAGCAATCAGATCCACGACGCGAACATCCAATCCAGCCACTTCCGCAAAACCTTGCGGTGGCTGACGAAGCCCAGCGAGAACTTCGAGCAACCATGTCTTGCCGCTGGAACTGCAACCGGTAATGCCGACGCGGGCACCGGGCTTGATCGTGAAACTACTAACCGATTGATCCGCATGGACGCTCGTCAGCGCCAGATTATGCCAGCGTACTTGGGCTGGACCTTTGCCTGGATTACAAAATTGCAGCGCAGGTTCGACTGGGAGATCTAGAAGGTGCCCCACTTTGTCGACTGCCGCCATCAGATCGTAAAAAGATTCAAGCGACTTACCTATCTTGGCAAACGCGCTCACGATTGCGGTCACGACCAATTCGCTGGCGACCAATTGCCCCAACGTCAATTCGCCGCTCACAACCAACCAGCCTCCCGCACCCAGCAACACTGTCGATGCAATGGCCTGAAGGCAAATTGCAAAAGCAAATTGACGCAACAACACCCGAAAATGACTGCGTCGCGCGAGCAAGTATTCGACCGTCAAGCGGTTGGTACGATCGGTTGCGTATTCAGAACCGCCGTGAATATGGAAAGCTGTTGGATTCGCCAGCACGTCTTGCATCCAGTGGCCGATGCGATACTTGACGACGGATTCATCAATCGCTGTACGGACGGCACCGCGACCAAGAAGCCAAGTGATAACCGTCATCGAGAATACGAGGACAATGTCAAAGCCGAGCAAGAATGGATGGTAGAACGCTAGCAGAATCAAGCCGATGACCGTCTGGATGATAATCGCCAGTCCATCTAGCAAAAGTAGCGCCGTCGCCTTCTGGATCGTCATGATATCGAAGTAGCGGTTCGCCAGTTCGCCAGCGTCTTCAGCGTCCAGTACCTCGCGCCGCGCGCGTGCAAAGCGATAGCCAAGATCACCAACGATGCGTACAAAGATGCGTTGCTGTAGCACTTCAGCGATAACCGACTGAAGGGCTCTGAGAAAGCCTGCAAATCCTAAAAAGCAAAACAGAATTAGCGATAGCACTAGTAACGGCTGCAAATAGGTTCCCCATGCGACCGTGTTAACGAGCGACTCAACCGCAAGTGGAGCGGCTAAACCCAGTACCCCGGCGACCACAGCAAATAGCGCGAGCGTCGCGATGTCTCGCAGTTCAAGTCGCAGCAAACTTCGGTAACGAGAAAATGGCGAGCGATGTTTATGGGCGACATGAGTGTGTTCTTGGCCATTGGAATGCTCGCGACCGGCCTCCAAGTTGGGGTGGGTTGTCGACAGAGATTGGCTATTGAGAACGGGCTGGGCGATGTAGCACTGTCGGATATTTGCCTTTCGCCAAAACGCGGCCAAGTCGATTCGGATTGCTGCCGCCGCGTCGAGTTTCGCCTCAATTTTTCGCGCTTCGGTACGCCGACCCTGCTGTTCGATAACCCACCACGCTGAACCAGTTGAGTCAAATTCCTCGATGAGCAGCGGGAAGCTCGCTTGGGCGAGTCGCTTCACGTCCGCCAAAGAAAGGCGCGCGGGGGCGAGCCGAATTCCAACTTGCTGGGCAGCTTGCATTAGCCGAAATTGGGAACTTAATTCTGCCGACCCTGCACCAGGCGGCGGATTGGCTGCCCGCAGTGCACGGTGAATATTAACCAACTCCACTGGTGCATTGAAAGCTAAACATAAATGTTCCAGCGCAGCGGCTAGCTGAACTAATTCACTGTCTCGAAGTTGCTCCTGGTCGCCGGATTGGCCCATTGTTTTGCCTTAACGTCAAATACGTGCATCGTGTGCCGATAGTATCGACCACTGGCAAGCTGCCTCTTTTACCCAAAGTCCAAGTACGTGTGAAAAGCGACGAGGTTCATGCGAGTATCAAAGCGATTGCGGCTGCATTAGAGTGGCATGCGCCTGCCGGGTGCTATCTTTTCAATCTAAACTGGAAAGCCAGTGCTCTGTCCAGATTAGATTTTGGGATTAGAAGTTAGCGACCATCTACATGTGAGCGTCAGATTAAAAACGGGAGAACGAGGCTCTGCCGAGCAGGACTTGACGTAACAAACAGACTTGACTGTACTTGTGAACGTGAACAAGTATCCGTGAGTTTTTCATCAAAGTGATGGGCGTCTGTAGGTACAGCCCGAGTCTAACGGGCTGTGGAGACTTGCTCGGCAGAGCCTCGTTCTCCC
>JANNNN010000154.1:0-3477 GCA_031398555.1 Planctomycetia bacterium
CTGCAAGAGCCCATGGATGGCTCGTCTGGTGACTGACGCGTAAGACCCATGGCTGTTGGGGTAGTTTGCAAGCAATTTGTTGACCTCGTTGATCCAGCGATCGTTGCAAATGCGAGTAATTACTCTCGGCACCACGAAGTAACGCAGAACCGCAAGGTACTGCGGTGCTGATTAGGTTGGAGGGCGATTTCGGCGGCGACTTCGTGCGTCGAAACCGGTCTCGGCCAGCTACCCCCGTACAGGCCAAACCGCGCCAGTAAAATTGGTTCATCGTTTAGGGAGAAGTGTCTCGATGAAAATGAACATGTTTGTAGGTTCCCTGATGCTTGGCGCTAGCCTTTGCACACCAAGCTTTGCTGGGGGACTTTTGGACCGTATGCTTGGTCTCAAAGGCGCCGGCTGTGACAGCACATGCTGTGACACTGGTTGCAACGTAGATCCAAGCTGCGGATGTGAATCACCAAAAGGTTGCGGACTTAGGGGTCTGCTGAGCGGACCAAGCTGCGGCTGTGAATCAGCATGCGGCAGTGGTTGTGCAGCTGACCCAAGCTGCGGATGCGAATCACCATGTGGTAAGAGCGGATGTGGACTGAAAGGTCTACTGAGCGGACCAAGCTGTGGTTGCGAATCAGCATGCGGAAGCGGCTGCGGCGCAGCTCCTAGCTGCGGATGCGAGTCCGCTTGTGGTGCTGGCCCAAGCTGCGGTTGCGAAACTGCATCTTGCAAGCCACGTCGCAAACCATTGATCGAATTGCTACACGCTCTCAAGCCAAAGAAGTCCAACTGCGATAGCGGTTGTGCTTCTGACCCAAGCTGCGGTTGCGAATCACCATGCGGAAACGCATGTGGTGCAGCACCTAGCTGTGGTTGCGAATCGGCTTGTGGCAGTGGTTGCGGAGCAGCACCAAGCTGCGGTTGCGAAACCGCTTGCGGTGGTTGCGATGCAGGACCTGGCGCACTTGCCAAGATGCACAGTGCTAGGACTCGCTTGTTGAGCAAGCTGTTCAAGAAGCGATCATGCTGTGATTCGATGGCTTGCGATTCAGGTTGCACAGCAGCACCAGCTTGCTCAAGCTGTGGATCGACACCAGTGTCGGCTCCAGCAGTAAACAGCCAAGCAACACCAATGGCTCCAGCACCAGTAGTTGATCCAAGTGCTTACCTTCAGAGCAATCGACGTGTCGTTCAAGCTACCAGCTACGTTCGCTAAGCTCACGCTTACCGACCTTGGTAGTCTACAGACGCGTTAAAAAGTAAGACGGCCCGCAGATGAATAATCTGCGGGCCGTTTTTTTACATTGTGATCTTCTTAAGCTCCTCAAGCTGCGCAACAATTCTGACAAGAAAATGGGCAAGCACTTGACTTTTTGCTTCTCTGATTTTAACGCACCCGTTTTGAGGGTTTGCTTTTGTTACCGACCTTCATTGATACGAAAGTAGCTCGCAACCGGTCTTAGTATTGTGCATAGCAAGCTGCGTTAGTTACACATGAGACTGATCGCGTGAGTCGAATTTGAACCACAAAGTTAGCATGTCGACTGTGTGGACTATGCGCGAAATGACGATGGGCGACTTAGGAATCTTTGCGACCGACCAAGCGATTTGGAGGTTTACACAGCCAATTGAATCTGACTCATCCGTTGAGAGGATTCTCGCCAGGTAACTCATGATATTCTTTTATTCTTCAAGAAATCTGCGTCGTCGCGGATGCTACTTGGTCTTCCTTGTCGCACTTGCCAGCCCGCAAAATGCTAGCTCGGAAGATTTGCAATTGAAAGCGACGGGTCTGCCAGGAGTGCCTGAACAGGTTACTGCACCAAAGTCGGTACCGACCGTCCAAGACGCGGCGCGACCTGTTGACGTCGAAGGTAATCCGCAGCTCATAGAAGTAGATAGTAATAAGAGTGCGTCCGATAGAACTAAATCGGAAACGGACATTGATTCGCTCTACGAACGAATTCATGACATCGAAGCTGAGCTAAAGAAAAGCGGTGAAGCAGAGAAAAAGAAGGCTGAAAAAGACAAAGCCGAGAAGGACAAAGTCAATCCGCTCGATCGATTCAATGAAAAGTGGACCGTCAAACTTGGCGGCCACGTACAATTGGATTATATCAACTGGGCGAATGCAGGCCCATCCATTGCTGCTGCACAGGATTACTTTGAGTTCCGCCGTTTGCGTCTAGCGGCAGACGGAACGGGCTACGGAGTTTACGATTTCCGCTTGCAGATGACACTCGAGCCTGAGTCTGTAGGCGAGACACAACCTCTCGGAACGGTTGCATCGCCTGACGTTAAAGATGCCTATCTTTCGATGAACGAAATCCCAGGCCTGGGACGTTTTCGTATCGGCCACTTTTTCGTACCGTTTGGGCTTGAGCAGATTACGAATGACACAATGAACATTTTCATGGAACGTTCAATTCCAACCCAAGGGATTTTTACAGCCGATCGCGAAGTTGGTATGGCGTTTTACAATAGCAGCGAGAATAAATACCTTACTTGGACCACCGGGCTATTTCTCGATAGTATCAGCGAAGGGCTGAAGGAACGCATCGACGACAATCAAGGGTATCGCGCCAGTGGCCGGTTAACCTGGTTGCCGTACTACGATGAGTCAACGAAGGGGCGATATCTTTTCCACACCGGGATGGGCGTTCTGCATACTCACGACAATGACAGTCGCGTTCGCTTCCGAGCTCGACCACAGGTTCACGAAGGACCGCGTTTGATCGATAGTGGAGTGCTAAATGCTAGTAGTTATACAACGGGTAACTTAGAAGCCGCCCTTGTGTATGGTCGCGTTACAATACAAAGCGAAGCCTACTTGTCCGATGTTAGGCTTGTGAATGCGGACAACCAACGAGTTCAAGGTTGTTATGTGCACGGCAGTTATTTCTTGACCGGTGAAAATCGTATTTTCGAGAAATTCGGACAGCACGGAGCGCAGTTCGGTCGCAACGTCCCCAATAAGAACTTCTTTGTCACAGAATGCTACTCCGGTCCAGGCGCGTGGGAGCTTAAGTCACGTTGGTCTTACCTTGACTTAAATAATGTGGGCGGTGGCCAGTACAATGACTTCACCGCTGGAGTTAACTGGTACTGGAGCGATCGCACCCGACTTATGTTTGATTGGATTCACCCGTTTACCACTAGCGGCACAATATTTGGTGCCTCTCAAGCCGATTTGCTTGCGATGCGAATGGACTTTAATTGGTGAGTGTGTCGCCTTTTGCTCCTAGTGCTCTGTCCAGATTAAATTTTGGGATTAGAAGTTAGCGACCATCTATATGTGAGCGTCAGATTAAAAACGGGAGAACGAGGCTCTGCCGAGCAGGGCTTGACGTAACAAACAGACTTGACTGTACTTGTGAACGTGAACAAGTATCCGTGAGTTTTTCATCAAAGTGATGGGCGTCTGTAGGTACAGCCCGAGTCTAACGGGCTGTGGAGACTTGCTCGGCAGAGCCTCGTTCTCCC
>JANNNN010000156.1:0-7825 GCA_031398555.1 Planctomycetia bacterium
GGGAGAACGAGGCTCTGCCCAGCGCGCTTAGGCGCAACAATGCGACTTGACTGTACTTGTGAACGTGAACTCGTGGCCGAGAGCTTTTTCGATCACGCAATGGAAATCTGCCAATGGAAGACGGCAGGTACAGTTAAGTTGAACGAACTGTGGCGACTTGCTCGGCAGAGCCTCGTTCTCCCGTCCCTTGTTTTCGCTGGGCAAATCGCAATCAAAGATGTTCATAGCGAACGCCCGCGCTCCAAAATTCAGGCCTGTTAGAGTAAGATGAGAGCGCGATGTTTCGCATGTCAATGATGAACGCAAAGGATCGAACGAAGTATGAATCTGAAAACAGTAGCTGCGTTCAGTCGTCGAATGGGTGTTGGCCTGCGGGCTGGAGTCGACATTCTGCGATTGTTAGATATGGAAACGAAGTTGGGGACAAACCAACATAAGCAGGCTCTCGCGAAAGTTCACGCTAGTATTCGCGAAGGCAACACGTTTGCCCGCGCTCTGCTTTCTCAGAAGAAGTATTTTCCACCGCTGTTGATTCAGATGGTCAACGCAGCCGAGATCGGTGGGCGTCTTGATAGCATGTTCACTTACATGGCGGACTATTACGACGGACTGCTTCAGACTCGTAGCTACTTTCTCAGTCGGATCTCTTGGCCGCTGATTCAACTCGGCATGGCCGTCATGATCATCGGTGGAGTCATATTGTTGCAGAGTATTCTGTCGCCCGGAGGCTCGCCCAAATTTAATGCTTCGGGGACAGGACTGGCCGGCATGAGCGGCTTCATCACTTATTGCATCTTTGTAACGATAGTCTTCGGTGGCATCGGCATTTTCATTTACGGAATATCGAAAAACTGGTTCAACTGTCACCGATTCCTCATGCCCATCGTCCAGCGCATTCCTCAACTCGGAACGGCACTAACAACGTTGGGGTTGGCTCGACTGAGTATGACCCTTTCGATGTTGCTCAATGCTGGCGTAGACGCCAAGCGAAGTTTAAAACAAGCGTTCCTTGCAACGGGGAATTATTACTTCATCGGAGGCATGGATCGCGCACTTGGCGAAGTCGAAAAGGGGAATGACTTTGGCGATGCATTCCAAGCTTCGCAAGTTCTTCCGCAGGACTTTATCGACTCAGTTCGTGTCGGTGAAATGAGTGGCACAGAAACGGAGTCTTTTGATCAGTTGGCGATCCAGTATCAAGAGCGAGCGAAAGCTGCCCTCGGTATGATTGCTACGATCGCGAGCGTTGTAATTTGGATGGGAGTCATTCTGCTGCTGGCATTCATGGTCATCAGTATGGCCTTAAGAATTATGGGCGTTTATAAATCTGTGTTCGATGACCTTGGTATTCCGATGTAGTCAGCCTTTACGGACAACTGGCGCAACGTATTCAATCAGAAAAGTTACAAAATGCAAAAAGTTCTAATTGTTATCGGCGATGCTACCGAGTTACTCGACACGATGTATCCGTATTACCGGCTGCAAGAAGCTGGCTTCAAACCAGTAGTCACCGCGCCTGAAAAGCGACTTTATCAATTGGTGTTGCATGAGGTTAAGCCAGGCTGGACGATCACCAAGGAGTGGGAAGGTTATACGTTAATGTGTGACGTTCCGTTTGCAGAGATCAAGGAAGATGAATACGCCGGCATCATGTATTCGGGCGGCCGCGCGCCTGAGTACATTCGCTATGACGAAAACTTGGTACGGGTCACTCGACATTTCTTTGAAATGAATAAACCGATCGCGAGCGTTTGTCATGGCGTTGAAATCCCGGCCTACGCGGGCTGCGTAAACGGGCGGCGGATGGCAACTGTTCCTAAGTGCCGTTTCGATCTCGAAGTCTGCGGTGGCATTTTTGTAAATGAGCCGTGTGTCATCGATGGCAACTTGATCAGTGGTCGTACCTTCCACGATAACGGCTACTATGTCGGCCCATGGATCGACTTGCTCGTTAAAGCCCGCGATCAGGCCGCAAAGTAAAGCTAAACAGATTGGCGATCGCAATGACCTGGCGGCTTGTGTGCGTATTCTTGTTCGCTTCTTTACAAATGACTCTTTTGCAGGGTGATTGTGCGTTCGCGGAGGGACCGTTTGTAGCCGGCTTTGAACGGTTTGGACGACACGGCGAAATCGATTTGTTAACAGCTGGACGACTGCTACTTCGCGAACTTAGCTGCACCAGTTGTCACCAAAGCGAAGATGCTCACTTGCGGGCTAAGGGCGGCCCGAGTCTTGAAGGCGTTTCCCTTCGCTTGAACCGTATCTGGGTCGAAAAGTATATTGCAGAGCCCCATTCGATCAAGCCAGGCACGACCATGCCGGATGTGCTTGGCAGCCGCCCCGCGAACGAACGAGCGTCTATCGCTAGAGCGTTGGCCGCATTTCTTTCTACCCAGAACCGCTCCCCAACGGAAGTCAGAGGAAGCGGCTTGCTGCCGGTGCCCAACGAATTCTGGAATAAAGGCGACGCAATTCGCGGCAAGCTGCTGTACCATCAAGTCGGTTGTGTTGCCTGCCACGATGCCGATAAAGAGCTCGCAGTGGAGTCATCCTCAGCCATCGATCAATGGATTGAGGACCTTGATGCGGATGAAATTGCCAAGTTGGGTTTGTCTTCGGCCGCCCGAGCGGTCCCTTCCGTTCCTCTGGGCGACCTCAAGTCCAAGTACACTGTTGCTGGACTGACGCATTTCTTACTTGATCCAACTCAGTTTCGGCCGGCCGGCCGAATGCCTGCACTCAAGCTGTCGCCTGTCGAGTCGGCTGATATAGCAAGTTACTTACTGGATCAACAAGTACCATCGAAGCAATCAGTGGCTGTTGATGAAACAGAAATTGCTCGAGGGCGAGAATGGTTTACCGAACTGAACTGCGTTCAGTGTCATACAGTTAGTAATTTGAAACCTCGAAAGCTCGCGAAACCGCTTAAGGAACTCAACCTAACCAGTGACAAGCAGTGCATGAAGGCGACCACGTCAGTCAATTATCAATTGGATCCAGAACAAGTAAGCCCAATCCGCACTGCGATTGCCACTGCGGCGAAAACTGAAAAACTGGTTGCCAGCGATCAGTTACAATTACAACTGCTGGCGTTCAATTGTTATGCCTGCCACGAACGCAACGGACGTGGCGGTGTGGCTCGATTTCGTCGCGACCATTTTGAAACCGTTGCCAAAGTGGATCTCGGTGACGAAGGCCGATTGCCTCCGCCATTGACTGGAGTAGGCCGCAAACTACAGCCCGCTTGGCTGAAGAACGTGCTGCTGGGTAAGAAAGCCGACCTGCGTCCGCATATGCAAATTCGCATGCCTGTGTTTCAAACGGAGGCAGATCAGTTGCCGGATTTGTTTCGTCAAGTCGATCAAGTTGACATCAACAAATTCACGTTGAATAACAAGCCCGACGATATTGAAGCGGGTCGCCAGTTGATGGATGTGGGCTGCGTCCAGTGTCATACGTTTGGTGGTAACGCGTTGCCGGGCGTAATCGGAGTTGACTTGCGGGGCGTAAGTTCTCGCTTGCAACCGAACTGGTTTCAAGAGTTCTTGATCAATCCGAGTGCCGTTAAAGCAAGGACGCGCATGCCCTCGTTTTTCCCGGATGGGAAGAGCCAACGACCTGATTTGCTTGAGGGCAATATCAATAAGCAGATCGGGGCCATGTGGGCTTACCTCAATTCGAAAGAGCCAATCGAATTGCCTGAAAAGATCAAAGAGGCCCGGGCGCGAAACTATGAACTGCGGCCGACTGACTCGCCCATTGTCTTGCGGACATTTATGAAAAGCGTGGGTACGCATGCGATTGCCGTTGGTTTCCCCCAGCAAATTCACTATGCGTTTGATGCTGAGAAGGTGCGGTTGGCAAGCGGTTGGCGGAGCAAATTTTTGGACGCCCAAGGGACTTGGTTCATCCGCTCCGCGCCGCTCGCGGAACCGCTTGGAGAATCTGTGGTTCACTTCACGGACACGTCACCGATCGCGAAGTTGGTGGACTTAAACGAGCCATGGCCAACGAACAAAGACCATTATCAGTTCTCGGGTTACAGGCTCGATTCAAGTGGCGTACCAACCATGCTATATCGATACGGCGATATTGAAGTTGAAGATCGGATCGCTCCCATCGATAGTGAAACACTTGGGCGAACCGTAAAGCTGCGGAAAGAGACGACCGGCGTGGAAAGAGTCTCGTTTATGGCGGCGGCGGATAAGAAATTGACACGCATCAGCGAGCATGTGTGCGTGAACCTGGCAGGATTAAAGACGAGCATTGTCAATCGAACTGGAAAGCTGCGAACTGCAAAGCTGCTTGCTGGGGGCGAGCGCGAAGAGTGGCTTGTTCCAATTGAGTTCGAGACGGAGATTGGGGTGGAGTTGCACTACAAATGGTAACACGTCCAATGCTAAAAAACCGTCTAACCTCCTGCTCGCTGTTGCTGGTTGTTGCCATGATCGCCGGTCGTTTAAACGCGGAAGAATCCGACTACTATCGCGTCGTGTCGGTCGTCCTTTCAAAAGCACCCGCTGACTCGCGAGCCGAGAACTGGAATCCGCCGCCAGATGATCTAGCACTTGAAGTCAGCGGTGTCGCAGTGCTCGATGAACGGCGCCTTGCGGTCGCCATTCGAAAAGGAGAAATCTGGTTCTTAGACGGCGTATACGACGAGCCTCCAAACAACGTAAAGTATCACCGCTTTGCGACTGCGTTGCATGAACCTCTGGGACTACTGCGTGTCGGCGATGCATTTTACTGTGCTCAGCGAAGTGAACTGACGAGCGTTCGCGATACCGATGGCGATCAAATTGCAGACGAATATCGAACGATCGCGAAGGGCTGGGGCGTGACGGGGCACTATCATGAGTACGCTTTCGGTCCCAAGATGGACGGCGACGGAAATCTCTGGATCACGTTGAACATCGGCATGGGACTGACCGGCGATCAACTCGATCGCATCGTTCCCAATGCGCCGTTCGGATACAAACAGGGGCGCTGGCGCGGCTGGGGCATGCAGATCAAATCCACGGGCGAGTTTGTGCCGATGGCCGCTGGAATGCGTTCGCCGAGTGGATTGGGCGCAAATGCGGCTGGCGACATGTTCTATACCGACCAGCAGGGCAATTGGGTCGCCACCAATTCGTTGCATCACCTGCGATCCGGCGCGTTCTATCATCATGCCGAATCGCTTGCGTCCATGAATCTGCCCGGATCGACAATACATGATGTGAAAGAAGTTCCTGATGGATTGCCACTGCCCGATGCGATGAAAAAGTTCTCGCAACTTAAGCCGCCCGCAGTTTGGTTCCCGTACAAGAAGATGGGCCAATCGACAACCGACATCGTGCTCGACGCGAGCGATGGAAAATTCGGTCCGTTTAATGGTCAGTTGTTCGTCGGCGAGTTCACCCAGGCCGGGATGCAGCGCGTATTCTTGGAGAAGGTTGACGGGGAGTACCAAGGTGCATGTTTTCCGTTTCGCAGCGGCTTGGCTTCGGCTGTCTTGCGGCTGGCACAGGGCACTGATGGCAGCATGTTCGTGGGTTTAACCAATCGCGGTTGGAGCAGCCTTGGTGCAGCCTCATATGGACTGCAACGATTGGTATGGACCGGCAAGACGCCCTTTGAAATACGAGAGATGCAAGCTCGTCCTGACGGTTTTGAACTCTTGTTTACCAAGCCCGTGGATCGCGAAACCGCAAGCCGACCAGAATCGTATTCGATGCGCAGTTACACCTACTTGTTTCACAGCACTTACGGCAGCGACGAAATTCAAAACCTTGAACTTCTCATTAATTCCGCCCAGGTATCAGAAGACGGATTGCGAGTAAAGTTACAGGTCGAAGGGTTGAGAGAGCATTTCGTTCACGAGTTGATCGTTACCGGAGTTCGTGACACCGACAAAAACCCCCTTTTGCACAACGATGCGTATTACACGCTCAATCGAATTCCGAAGTAGATCCTCTTCATACGGTCGACTTGTTTTGCCTTTGCGTCTTTTGGGGGTTGGAAAACGATGAATTAGAAATGTCAAGTTTTCTGACACAGCTCATCCACGAGCACAATTTACGGAATTCAGAGGGAGCTGGTTTCGTCAGCAATCGGATGCAAAGTAAAAGTCACAGACAAGCACCGGTTGCTTGCGAAACCGCTACATTTACTCGTCCAAAATGCTTCACCGCATTGCCGCGCAAGGCATGCTGGAGGCTTACCCACTTAAAAATCGGAGTATCGAAATGAAAACTGCATTCAATCGAAGAACGTTCGGATCGCTAGTTGGGCAGTTGGGCATGGGGGCTTATGCGGCGACCAGTGCGCGATCATTATTTAGCGCAGAGCCGTCGGACGATCGGCTGCGACCGAATATTACGAGCGGTGTTTCGTCGGGCGATGTTACTGCAGATGCGGCTACAATTTGGAGTCGCGCGGATCGCGATTCGCGAATGATTGTTGAATTGTCGAGCAACGAACATTTCAGCAGTCCGCGGCGTATCGTTGGGCCCAATGCACTGGAGAATAGCGATTTTACGGCAAAGCTCAGGCTGACAGGTTTAAAGCCGGGCGAACCTGTGTTCTATCGAGTTAGTTTTCAGGACTTGAATGACCTCACCAAGACGAGCGCGCCTGCGACAGGTCGATTCATCGCAGCGCCCAGCACAGCGCGGGATATCAAATTCGCATGGTCCGGTGATACAGCCGGCCAAGGCTATGGCATCGACGAAAGCCGTGGAGGTATGACGACCTTCGAAGCCATCCGTAAACAAGCTCCAGATTTTTTTGTGAACTCCGGAGATGTTTGCTATGCCGACAATCCGATCACGAGCGAGCTGCGATTGGACGATGGCTCGGTATGGAAGAATCTAGTGACCGAGGGGACATCGAAGGTCGCGGAGACGCTGGAAGAATTTCGTTCTCGCTATCGTTACAACTTCATGGATGCAAACGTGCGACGCATGAATGCTGAGATGCCTACATTTGTCCAATGGGATGATCACGAGGTTCTGAACAATTGGTACCCAGGCGAAATGCTGGATGATAATCGTTACAAAATTAAAAGTGTTTCACTGCTGGCCGCCAGGGCTCGTCAAGCATTCTTTGATTACTTGCCGATTCGTGCTACGGCAGATGGGCAGTCGCGAATCTATCGAACGATTCCTTATGGTCCGTTACTTGAATTGTTCTTCTTGGATCTTCGCAGTTACCGTGGCCCGAATTCACCGAATCGTCAGAGTGAATTGAACGAGTCAAGTGCGTTCATGGGCAAGCAGCAAATCGATTGGCTCAAACGGCGTTTAGCAGCCAGCCAGGCGACGTGGAAAGTGATCTGTTGCGACATGCCCATCGGTTTGCTTGTACGCGACGGCGCGACCGATTTTGAAAATGGAGCCAATGGTGATGGACCTGCTCTGGGTCGCGAGCTTGAGCTTGCTGAATTGCTAAGCTTCATGAAACGCAAGCAGGTCAAGAATACGATCTGGTTGACTGCCGACGTGCACTACGCTGCTTCGCATTACTATGACCCCGAGAAAGCAATCTTCAAGGACTTTGATCCGTTCTGGGAGTTCATCAGTGGCCCGTTAAATGCTGGTACGTTTGGTCCCGGCCAGTTCGATAACACTTTTGGCCCGCAGCTAAAATTTAAAGCCATCCCCGACGGTATGAAAGGCAATCGCCCACCGTCCGAGGGTTTTCAATTCTTCGGTCTAGTTTCGATTGACGGTCAATCGCGATCGCTGAAAGTAAGTCACTACAATTCAGCAGGCAAAGAACTTTGGAGCACAGATCTAGCCCCCAGATAGCCCCCAGATAGCCCACAGATAGCCCCCAGATAGCC
>JANNNN010000169.1:0-3298 GCA_031398555.1 Planctomycetia bacterium
GGTTCCAAGACCAGGAAGAACTCGACTGGGAAAAAGCCGACGACCACGCTGGCATTACTAAACTCACAGCCAAGCTGATACGCCTGCGTCTAAATCAGGACGGTCATACTAAAGGACTTACCGGACAGCAAGTCGATGTTCATCACGTCAACCAAGAAGGAAAAGTCGTAGCATATCGGCGCAGTTTCGATGGCGGCAGGGCTGATGATTGCATCATTATCGCCAACTTTGCCAATCAGCACTACCGCGAATACGAGTTCGGCCTGCCCGCCAGCGGGACTTGGCGACGTCGCTTCAGCAGTGACAGCAAACAGTGGAGTGACGACTTCGGCGGCAACGCCTCAGGAGATATCGAAGCGGTCGAACGACCTTACGATGGCCAGCCACATCGCGGCAAAATCGAACTGCCACCGTACACGGTCCTGATCTATTCCCAAGACGCTTCCTAACGCGGAACTTTCATTCTGACCCGGGAATGAGAATCAGCTGCGGTTGCGATCCGCAAGAAGTGTCATATTAAAATGGATTTAATCCGCCGGTGAAGCCTTGGGACGTAGCTCAAGAAACGGGTTGGGTTGGTTCGGGAAGATTTTCGTAGACTTGCGTGACTGACCTTGTCCGGGAACTTGGCTTGTAATTGTTGTCAACTTGTGAACACCAACATTGAATTACAATGGATGCGGCTGCTTCACATGCTTGAAGGCCGTAAGAGTAGGGGCGCACGCCAGTGGCATGCGGAAAAGCGATGTCATGGATTCTATCATTCGATAAACTGTCCTTTCCGATTACTCGGTAGAACCCGTCAATTGCAACGCCACCCAATCGCATCGACTTTCGTCCATTACGTTCAACTAAAATGTCGCTTACGGATTCATTGAGTGGATCCATTGCAAATGCATCCCGGAAGTATGCGACGGCTTCCGTAGCAGTTCCGTCAGCGGTCATACTTTTGAATGGGTAAGAATCAAAGTCCAAGGTTCCTTGGCCGCTGCAGTTTACGAACATACGATATGCTTTTTCGATGGTTTCATCATCGTTTGCGACTTCAACGACCGTTCGACCGTTTCGTTTCTCCTTGACTGTCACCGTTCCTGGCACCAGATCGAGCCTCCCCGCGTCATGAAGTGCTAATAAGATATTGGCCGATGGGAGCGGCATCGCGGCAATCACATTCATCAAAAAAGGGACAATCACCTTGCGATAACGAAGATGATCTTCCGCGGATAGTAAATCGTAATGGAAGTTCAACGTAAACATCAAATCGTCCAGCGTCTCCTTCCAATAAATAGGAATACCTTTGCGAAGCGAACGGCTCGCCTCTGGTATCTCTAATCGCATCAGTTCGAACGGATCGTCCGCCGTATGCTCGTCGCTCAGCGTTTCAATAAAATCTTCCAGCGATGCGTTTTCTACATTGAGGAGTTGGACAATATCGACTCGGTTGTCTTTTTGAAACGCGATCATAAGTGCGGGGCGACATACCTTGTCGAAGTAATCGTCGAGTGAAAGAAACCCGGTATTATCGCGTAGCCCGAGCATTGTGTCACGATCAACGTGCCTATAAATCTCGCGAAACGACTCTTCCTGCTCATATTGCAAATGAGGCAACCACCCCTTGGATGAGTGTAATGATATTCTGAATCCATCGGCATCCGACGATGGTTCGAAAACGAGTCTTCCATCGCGCTGGAAAAATTTCCCATGACGATGCGCGAGCGAAGACACGACATCGAATGCAGACAGCGATGCGCCCAGCGTTCCGATCTCAAAGTTATGAAACTGGCAATCATTGGGTATAAGTTTCTGCATCGGCCAGGGCGACGTGTAGTATCCATGCTCCGCCTGATCGGGTTCAACGAACGCATGCCCCGTCGAGATTACCAAACGCTCTACGATAACACTCTCATCGTAATTAACCCTAATCTCTACGCATACATCTGATCGATGATCGATCACATCAGTCACTGAGCAGCCAGAGTATTCGTGCAAGGTAAGGCCGCAGGAGCGTAGTGCGTCTGCGATGGAGTTGCACTGAGCGTGAAAGTAGTCACCAAGTGTAGTGCGGCGGTACGTCTCATCTTCATCGATTTCGGATCGCTCGATTTCTTGCAACGCCAGTTCCTCGTCGCTCAGAGAGTGCAGCCAATCGACCAATGACTGATTTAGTAGCGGAATCTCCGCTGAAGATATGTTGCATAGGTTGTGTTTATCGGTCGTGTTGCGATCGTAGGGCATGCCAATACCCAGGGCAGCCCGTTTGTCGAAAAGATAGAGGTCTGTCAGTGACGGTCGAAACCGATCGATGTTGAGGAGTAAGTGTTTTAGCAAATAGATGGCGGAGGGACCAACGCCGATGATTGCTAGACGACCGAGTTGACTCATGAGGCGAAACCTTCCTAAGGTACGGTGTTTGCTTAACTGGGATTATTTACAACTCGACGCATACGCGAGGGGCGGGAACCAAAATCCCTCGCTTACGCGACGGGTTACGAAAACAGTATGCACCTGAACTGCTTCTCGCAATCGAGGTGCTTTCGAAGCGGTCAAAACGCGGAACATTTCAGCCGATGGCAAATTGTGGACCAAATGAAGAGATTTTTAGCGCGACTTTGGTTGTCGACATTGTGATTTCACCTGGCCACGATTATCGGGTCAAGAAAGGTGCTCTGGCGATGCAGCATGGTGAACAGACCGTGAAGCGCGCGGAGTTGGTCGCGGGCCGTGGTATTCGAGGTGATCGTTACTTTGGCAGACGGATGAACCATAACGGTCAAGTGACATTTATCACGCTGGAAGCAATTGATGAGATTCGCTGCGAGTTCAACCTGCCCGAATTGCCTGTAACTGTGTTCCGCAGAAACTTAGTTGTCAGCGGCCTCAAGCTTGCGGATTTACTTGGGAGACGTTTTCAAATTCAAGGCATCGAGTTCGAGGGAACGCAAGAGTGCACACCTTGCCGTTGGATGGACCGAGTGGTCGGCGAGGGTGCGCGTAAATTCATGATGGCTCATTTTAGAGGTGGACTGCGAGCGAAAATCCTGAGCGATGGGATCATTGAGTGCAATAAGATTGTAGGGGGCAATTAAGCCTACTTGAAATGAGGTAAAACCAAAGATGATAGTACGCAGCGTGGACCAAGGTTGGACGGTCGTTTTTCACACGTCGCATGGCTTGCTGGCTCAGCGAATCGCATGTTGTTTGGAAGTGGCAAAGGAACTGCCCTACTGGTTTGAAACACAAGTCGCGATTGGGGTGCATGATGACCTTCATCAGGTGTACAAAAAAGGATTGCGTGATC
>JANNNN010000202.1:0-4501 GCA_031398555.1 Planctomycetia bacterium
GTGCCACGAATTCCGTGGGCAATTGCAAGTTACGATTTTGACAGCGAATTTTGCGGAATCGATGAAGCAACTTCGCGACGAAGCCGGCTTCGATATGCTCTCCGATGTCACCGTTGCAGACTTGCTGGAGTACGGGGGCGAAGATCGCTATCGGGTGGTTTATCAGTTGATCAATTTGACGACCGGAAAGCGCCTGGAAGTCCGCACGCATGTGAATGACCCGGAGCCAAAATTGCCGTCTATGTACTACTTGTGGCGTTCGGCTGATTGGCTGGAGCGAGAAGCTTACGACATGTTCGGCATCGTCTTCGAAGGTCATCCGAATCCAAAACGTTTGCTTTTGCCTGACGAGTTTCAATCGTTTCCACTGCGAAAAGACTATCCGCTCAAGGGACGTGGCGAGCGCCATAATTTTCCAGTCATCACGCGAGCGGAAAGTTAATCATGCCTTTAAATTTGTTGGATGCTGATTCGGATACCGAGTTTGCCAAACGTGAGGGGCTGTGGACGCTGAACTTCGGCCCGCAACACCCGGCTACGCACACGACTCTGCGATTGGTTCTGGAGCTCGACGGCGAAATGATCGTCGATGCAACGCCAGACATAGGGTATCTGCACAGCGGTTTCGAAAAACTCGGTGAAGTCTTGGACTTCAACCAGTATGTGACCATCGTCGATCGGATGAACTACATTTCGCCTCTGGCGAACGAGATTTCATGGCACCATGCCTGCGAAAAACTGCTTGGTCTTGAACTGACGCCGCGATGCAGTTACTTGCGGACGATTCTTGCCGAGTTGATGCGGATTCATGACCACTTGCTGTGCGTGGGCGCGTGCATCTTGGACCTCGGCGGTGTGACAAGCATGTTTTACTGCTTGAACGAACGCGAGCGGATTTTTGACCTGTGCGAATTGGCTTCGGGACAGCGTTTTCATACCAGTTTTACACGTGTCGGTGGATTGCTATATGACGTGTCAGACGAATGGCTGGCGCTGGTCAAGGACTTTATCAAGACCTTCCCAGCGACCTTAAAAGATCTTAACCGGATGGTGATGAAGAATCGGATCTTCATCGAACGGACTCAGGGCGTGGGCGTGTTGACTCGCGATGAAGCGATCAATGGCGGTGCAACCGGACCGGTGGCTAGGGCGAGCGGAGTTCCTAGAGATTTACGCCGCGATGAGCCTTACCTTGCCTACGGCGATCTTGATTTTGATATAGTGTGCGCCACGGGCGGCGATTGCTTTGCACGGTTCCAAGTTCGCATGCTTGAGATCGTTGAAAGTCTAAAGATCATCGAGCAGTGCTTAGAGCGTTTGCCAAAAGGGCCAATCTACGCTGAAGGCAGCGGTAAAGAGGCGATGCCGGACAAACGCGAAGTGTATACGAGCATCGAAGGCTTGATCCATCACTTCGAAGCGATCATGCCTAATCGTCAGATGCAGCCGCCACGCGAGAGTTTGTATGCTAGTACCGAATCGCCCAACGGTGAATTGGGTTTTTATATTGTTTCCGACGGCACGCTCAGGGCCTATCGAGCTCATACGCGTTCGCCTTCGCTAATTCATTTTGCGTTGTTTCCACAGTTGATTCGCGGTTGCTTGCTGAGTGACATCGTGGCTGTGTTGGGGAGTCTAAACATCATCGCTGCAGAGCTGGACCGATGAGCGGATTAACTGAAGTCGCTAAACAAAAGATTCGAGACTTGTTGCCGTGCTATCCGAGCAAGCAAGCGCTGACGCTGCCTGCACTGCATATCGCCCAGGAAGAGGCTCGATGCGTGACGCGTGAAGCGGTGCGTGAGATCGCTGACATCCTCGAGCTCTCACCGGCTCAGATTCACGACACACTTTCGTTCTACGGTTTTTTCAAAGACGAAAAGCACCCACTGGGCGAAAATCGCATTTGGGTCTGTCGTTCTTTGGCATGTATGTTGCGTGGTGGCGATGAATTGCTGGCGGAAGTTTGCGAACGGCTGCATGTATCGCCCGGTCAAACAACTAAAGACGGAAAAGCCACGATCGAGTTGGCTGAGTGCCTTGGTGCTTGCGACGGCGCGCCGTGCATCTTGGTCAACGATAAATTGCAATTGAGAATGACTGCCGACGCGGTGGTTTCACTAGCGGAGGGACGGGCATGAGCTTCGAACCAGTTTTACTTAGACGATTGGGCAAACCCAATAGTCAGTCACTCGAAACCTATGAGGCGGACGGTGGTTACGCAGCGCTGAAAAAAGCGCTCGCCATGGAGCCACCCAAAGTTATCGAAATGGTTCAAAAGTCAGGCTTGCGAGGCCGCGGCGGTGCGGGTTTTAGCACCGGTCTAAAGTGGACGTTCTTGCCTAAAGATGTGCAAGGGCCAATCTATCTGTGCATCAACGGCGACGAGAGCGAACCGGGCACATTCAACAACCGCGTGCTGCTCGAAGAAGATCCGCATCAAGTCCTCGAAGGAATCGTGATTTCGGGATACGCCACGAAGTCCACGACGGCTTATTTGTATCTGCGATACGAGTACGGCGATTGCTTCCGGGCTTGCGAAAAAGCGATCAAGGAGATGTATGCCCACAACCTGCTTGGCAAAAACATCCTGGGTTCCGGCTACAGTTTGGATATCTATCTTCATCGCGGTGCATGCGCTTACATTTGCGGCGAAGAGACAGGTCTGATCGAAAGTCTCGAAGGCAAACGAGCTTGGCCACGTATCAAACCTCCGTTTCCGGCAATCGAAGGTGCGTTCCGTCGCCCGACAGTTGTGAATAACATCGAAACCATGGCGTGCGTGACTCAGATCCTGGATCGCGGGCCAGAGTGGTTCCAGTCGATAGGTATTCCGTCTGAGAATCCAAAGGATCCCGGCAGCTACGGTCCGAAGCTTTACTGCATTAGTGGCCATGTGAACAAACCGGGTTTGGTTGAATTGCCTCTCGGCGTGACTGCTCGCGAATTAATCGACCAACATGCTGGCGGAGTTTGGAAAGGTCGCAAAGCCAAAGCGGTTGTTCCGGGCGGCATCAGCATGGGGTTCCTGTCCGCCGAGGAGCTGGATACGAAGCTAGACTTCGCAGGTCCCGGTAAAGTGGGTTGCCTTGGGCTTGGTACGGCTGCGGTGATTGTCATTGATGATCAGACAAGCATGGTCGACGTGCTGTACAACACTTGCCGCTTCTTCGCTCACGAATCGTGTGGTCAGTGCACACCGTGCCGCGAAGGAACCGCTTGGTCAGCCAAAATTTTGGCTCGTATTCGAGCCGGCCAAGGGACTCTGAAAGACCTCGACACGCTTACAGATATTTCCAATTCCATCGGAATCATGCCCGGCACAACGATTTGCGGCTTGGCAGACGGCGCCGCTTGGCCGATCAAGAATGCCCTGAAAAAATTCCGACCCGAGTTCGAAGAGTACATCACTAGCGGACGGCGTAGCCAAGCTTTCGAAGTCGCCGGTGCCCACTAAGTCATTGCGGAGCGTAGCCACGTGCCAACTGTTTTTATCAACGACATTGAAATCGAAGTTGGACCAAAGGAGAATTTGGTTCAGGCTGCCGAACGCGCTGGAGTCGAGATTCCACATTACTGCTGGCATCATGACCTAAGCGTCGTGGCAAGTTGCCGAATGTGCTTAGTCGAAGTCGGTGAGAAGAAGCCGGACGGCACGATCTCGATGATTCCAAAATTGGTTCCAGCTTGCCAAACACCGGCTAAGCAGAACACTGTTGTTCTCACGAACAGCGATAAGGTCAAGAAAGCTCAGGCGCAAACGCTTGAGTTCCTGCTGCTGAACCACCCGCTCGATTGTTCAATTTGCGATCAAGCCGGGGAATGCTATCTGCAAGATTACACGTATAAGTTTGGCAAGGCCCACAGTCGGCTGAACGAACCCAAAGTTCAACGCGTTGACAAGTATCACATCGGTGAACAGATTGCGTTGTTCACCGATCGCTGCGTGATGTGCACTCGCTGCGTACGTTTCACTCGTGAAATCAGCGGTACGAGCGAATTGCTAGTTACCAATCGGGGCAGTGTAGAAGAGATCGATATTTTTCCTGGCGAGCCGTGCAATAACAAGCTGGCGGGAAACGTCGTCGATTTGTGTCCCGTCGGTGCGTTATGCAGTAAGGATTTTCTGTACAAGAAACGTGTCTGGTGGCTGAAGACTCAGAACAGCGTTTGCCAAAATTGCAGTACCGGTTGCAGCATTCACGTCGATCAAGAAGACAATCGACTTTATCGCTTGCGACCGCGCGAGAACGAATTGGCTCAGGGCTCGTTTATGTGCGACGAAGGCCGTTTCGGATGGAAGTATGTTGAAAGTGAATCGCGATTGTTCGGCCCGCGAGTTGGAAAATTGCAAGTCGCTTCGCAGCATTTCACTTCCCACACGCACAGCAGTGCGGAACACGGCAGTATTGCAAATGGCAACGGAACGGCAGTCTCACATGCGCAAATTGCTTTGAACGAATTGGCAACCGTCGATCCGTGGCCAGCCGTGCTAAACGCA
>JANNNN010000214.1:0-1712 GCA_031398555.1 Planctomycetia bacterium
ACGACCGACTCGGCATGTGGAATCCGCCCGCTGATCGGCCTGAATGGCAAAGCGGAGTGCGCGATTGGATTTTGTTTCGCTACGAACCTTACACATGGCCAAATTTTAACATTGCTGACAGCTTGTTGGTGTGCGGCGCGATCATGCTGGCCTTGCATTCATTCTTGACGCCTGTGCCAGCGAAAGAAACTAAAACAACCGTCGACCAGCATGCAACCTAGCTCGGCGTTGCTTTCGATTTGCATTCCGACGTTCAATCGGGCTCACTTGCTCGATGCTTGCTTGGCCAGCGTGCTTCCACAAGTCGCGGCTTTATCGCCAGCCGTCGAGTGCGTTATATCCGACAACGCCTCCAGCGATGCGACTCAAGAAATTCTTGCAAAGTATCAACGCCAATTCCCGTTCGTACGCATCAGTCGAAATGCGTCCAACATCGGAATCATCGGCAACATCACCAAAGTAGCTTCTGAACTGGCCAGCGGCGAGTTTGTATGGTTGATCGGCGATGACGACTTAATGACCGTTGGAGCAGTCGAGCGCTTGATTAAAAGGCTGCAACAAAGTCCCTCGGTTGACTTGGTTGCATTCAATGTCGGTTATGTCAACGGCAGCCAACGTCCGAACGCGCACCAAACGCTAGGCGGCGTTGCTTCGACTACTGCAAAAACACTGCGTCAGTCAGCGTTTGACGGCGAATTCCCATTTGAGCAACTTTTCGAAGGTCCATGTGCGGACTTGACCCCTATGTACTCGCTGGCCATGCGCCGTCGGCTTTGGACGCAATACTATCCAGCAACTTCAACGCCCGAACCATTTTCTTCCGTTGAGTCCACCTATCCGCATGCCGCCATTATCGCTGAGCATTTGCCAGGCAAGCGTGCGGGTTTAATTGCCGAACCGGCTATCATTATTTACGAAATGCCCAGTGAGCAATTCAGTTGGGCCAAGCATCATGCGATGACCATCCTGATGCGTTTTACCGAGTTGCTCAGGCGCTACGAACAGGCCGGCGTGCCCCGCGCGGTGCTTGAACCTTATTATCGTTATCAATTGCTGCACCGGAGCGAAGAGTTGGGCGATTTAATGTTCAATCGCAACACCGACGGTGGCATTGGCGACGGTCTGAAGTTCGCGTGGATGTATCGTCGTTATCCTGTGCTGCTGATGCGATCACTGCTGATCGCATGCGCTCATCCGAAGGCACCCAAGCTACTGTCCGTTCCGCTGCGAGCTTGGTTGAACCGAAGAAGTAGTCGCTGAACTAATTCGTGTATGCTGACAAAGTTGCGAAAATAGATTTTGCCAGTTTCCGCTTGAGGCTGCTGACTTAATAGCAATCCGCTGGGATTCCGCCTACAGAGTGTGTGTCCCACAGATAAAACCATTTCTACTTGCTGCATCTGGATCATCGTACGCAACACCGAATGAGGTCACCGGCATTTCAATCAGGCTGAGGGGAAGGAATTTCTGCGAAACGGGTCCATTGGCTAGTCGCTCACGTAAACGCCCAGTCTCATGAGTTACGCCAAGCAACGGTCACAGTGTTGTCCTTCATGGGCGTTTTCATGCCGCTGCGGTAACGAACGCTGCCACCTGGAGAAAAACGGCATTTAGCGGTAAAACATGTCGTTTCAGGACGGTTTTCATCCTCCGAATCAACCCCCCCCTTTTCAACCCGAGGCTGCCGACGCGATGAGCTACTTTAAAGACAT
>JANNNN010000263.1:0-2634 GCA_031398555.1 Planctomycetia bacterium
AATCGCAAGCTGGAAGCTTACGCCACTAATAAAATGCGTTGCTTTGGGCGTGCCACCCAAAGCAACCCTAGAAAGCAACCTGAAAGAGTTCCATACTTCGAATTTTGTGTGGTAACAACTTCGTTTGCGAGTAATAGGCAACGCATCGTCCGCTCGCTACACACGCTTGCTCGGCTCGCAACCGCTCGTTGCGTCATATTCTAACTGACAAAACTTTGGCTCATGCCCGGCAAGCTGGCATGGGGCTACCACCTAACCTCGATCTCATCATGGAGTTTAGTGGTGCCGTCGCATAGACCATGCCAGCGGGAAACAAAATGTGGCTGACGCTGCTTGTGTCAGCTCAGATGCTGGCAGCATCCGCCACGGCTGAGTTCGACTATATTGGGACTCTGCTCAAGACGAGCTTTTAAGTGCCACCGACTATCCTTTGCGAGTTCGCAACGTGCTATTTCCGATTAGTGACGATGATCGTCAAGTAACTTCGCCTGCCTTCGTTACGTACGCAATCTTTGCGCTTAACGTCGGCATGTTTCTGATTCAAATTACCAATCCGAGCTTTACTTACGGGTGGAGCGTTATTCCAAAAGAGATCACGACCGGTGTCGACTTTGTCCAACCGATGCAAATCGAACTGCCTGACCACCAGGTTGCGGAAATCCCACAGGCGCCTGGACCGCCGATCATTTACTTGACACTGCTAACCGCAATGTTCATGCATGGCGGGTTTGGCCATATCGCGGGGAATATGCTCTACCTGTGGATCTTTGGAAACAACGTCGAACATCGCTTTGGCCACTGGTGGTTTCTACTTTTCTACCTGTCGGCGGGCCTGGCCAGCAACTTTGCGCAGATTGCGGCCGGTCCGAATAGTGTGATTCCCAATCTGGGCGCATCGGGGGCTATCGCGGGTGTGATGGGAGCCTATGTGGTGCTGTTTCCGTACAACCGCGTGAATGCTGTTTTCTTCTATAGCGTGATTACCGTTCCAGCGATCGTCGTGCTAGGCATGTGGATAGCAACGCAATTCGTCAGTGGCGTCGGATCGATCGCGGCAACTTCAGAAACAACCGGCGGCGTCGCCTACATGGCTCATATCGGAGGTTTTATTACGGGTGTAATTGTGGCATTGCTGTCGAAGTCGATGATTGGCGAGGAAAAGGATTCCGTGCTGACCCGCCAATATGAACGCGACCCGAGGGCTCACCATTTGTGGTCAACCGCGCGACGGTTTGATTAAAAAACGACATTCCTCGCCGAAGTCTGAAACATCGTTGCCAACGTGGTCGTCATTGAAATCGGAAGAACGAGGCTCCCGCCGAGCGAGTCGTGGCGCAACAATTCGACTTCAATGTACTTTTGCACGTGAACGCAAGGCTGAGAACTGTTTCGAGCAATCGATGAAAGTCTGCAAGTACAGTTAAGTCGATCTGGCTGTGGAGACTTGCTCGGCAGGAGCCTCGTTCTCCCGTTGCGCAGTTCGCGTAGGGAACGATGCGGTCTTGAGTGCCGTGGCTTTGAAGAACGGGACCGAAATAACGACTGATTTTATCGATGGAACGATTTTGATTACGCATTAGCCATCGCACGGGCAAAAACCAGTAGATGCTCGCGGCAGCGTCGGGAAGGGACGCGAAGGTGTTCTGCAAGATCAGACCTCGAGCACCTGCGTTGGCGGCAAGGTCTACGCAGACACCTCCACGCAATGAGCGACCCATGAGAATGATTTCGGTCGGTAAAATTCCGGCCCGGCTTGTAAGCCAATCGCGGGCGGCGACACCATCGTTGAGAATTCCCGCCTCGCTCGACGAACCTTCGCTGCGCCCATAACCCCGATAGTCAAAAACAAAGATCGACAATCGATGGCGCACGCATAACGCGGAAAGATAATCGCCGAGATAACCGACGCAGTTTCCGTTGCCATGGCAGTAAAGTAAATGCCCTTGCGGATCGGGATGCTGCTAGTACCACCCGTGCAGTTGGGTGCCATCAGATGACTCAAACTGCACCTCTTCGGCGCCGTAGTTCACGGCGTTCCAAAGTGCTAACTCAGAGGTATTGGCTACACGATTGCTTGGGTAGCGCGGTGCCGGGCACACCAACGATTTCTCACGAAACCAGCTACACCATTCCTCCGAAATGCTACATACTGGAAAGCCCCTCTCATTTTTGATCGATGATCCGAAAAATTGCAAAAGACTTGTTCTGCATTTTAATTGGATACATAAATTCAAGGTTGTGCAACGCATTAACTTGAGTTCCTCGATCGACCAGCACCCAGCGAAATCCATAGCGGCGCGAGAGCTCAATAAGCTGCTCCGATGTCCACTCGACACGTTCATCTTTTGCATTGCGAGGCTGACGGCAGAGCACTAGGCGTTCGTACCAATTCCGAACGCTTGCGTTGTCTTGCGGGACATCCTTCCAACAAACCACCTCTGCACGGCCGGCATACCATTTAAAAGTTTGTTGATGTTCGGGAGTAAACCAAAGCGAATCTGATGGCGAGTTTTTTTGAGCCCAATCGCAGACCGCCAGCCAATCGACATAGCGGTCCGTTTCGATCGCGCGACTCATCGGGGCGTTCATTAAAATATCGTCAGCCGGAGGATAGACCCTGGCAAAGTTGGCTTG
>JANNNN010000284.1:0-2843 GCA_031398555.1 Planctomycetia bacterium
TCTCAAATCAGGCCGTTAAAGTCGTTAAATCTAACCGTCGCTTACAAATTTTCGGTTTATGATGAGGCAGAAATCGACTTCGCCGAAGGGCTCGACGGCTTGGTTTGAAAAACTAAGCTAAGTTTTTGTTGGCTTCGAAAAAGTTGAATCCAAGATCGCCCCGTTGGATTCATGCCTTTGGTTCTCGGAGCTTTTCAATCCTTACAATGTAAGCGGTGGCGAAATGAGTATCAATGCTCAAGGGGGAACAGTTGCCCCTACGTTGCATTCTGGCCTGCGAGAAGTCGCTTGGCCACGCATTCTGTTTGTTGACGATGATCCAAATGTTGTCTCAGCCATGGATCGCAATCTCAGACCATACAAGGTCCGACTATTGCGAGCCTATCACGGCATGCAAGGCATTATGTCTGCCGTGACGGAAAAACCCAATGTGATTGTCACGGACATTTCTATGCCGTTGGCATCCGGCGATGAACTGATCGAGTGTATCGCCACCAATCCAGCCACGCTGAAGACACCTATCGTTGTTTTGACCGGACGCAATGAGGTGACCTTGACCGCTCGATTGAAGCAGTTAAACGTAGTGGCGGTACTGCACAAGCCTTTGCACTTCGAGCATTTACTGTGCGAGCTCCAGCGGCTAATTCATATCGCAAAGCAATAGGCTTCGAGCAAGTCCTAGATTAGAAAGCGTGCAAATGAGGGGTTTGATATTTACAGAGTTTCTCGAGCTGGTTGAAACTGGCTATGGAATGGAAGTCGCAGATCAAGTGATCACCCGCGGATGTCCTTTCCACACGGGCGGTTTCACCTCAGTCGGCGCGTACGACCATCGTGACTTGGTTTCGATGGTCGGTGAGTTAAGCAAAGTTGCCGACACACCCGCGAGCGATTTAGTTTACAAATTCGGCAAGCATATGTTTGGTAAGTTTCTTGAAGACCACCCTGAAGCGTTCGAACGGGTTTCGTCCACTTTTGAATTGTTGCTGCGCGTCGAAGATGTCATACACGTGGAAGTACGCAAGCTCAATCCTGAAGCTGAATTGCCATCTTTTAAATTTCCAGCCACCGACGAGGGTACTTTGGATGTGGTCTATCAATCATCCCGTCCCTTCGCAGACCTGGCACATGGTCTGATCGCTGCCAGCATTGAGCATTTTCGAGAGCCCCTTCAAATTGTTCGTACGGATCTCGAAGGAGCGCCGAATACGCATGCCAAGTTCTCTCTGTCGCCAATCGTAGCCTAGTTCCTAACAGCCAGGCTACATGTCAAACCCGCGGATTTTGTTGATGGTGAATACGTAATGGTATCCAATGAGGTTCTCGAGAGATTCGTTCAACGTGAACGCTTGGCAAGGAAAGAAGCCGAGCGTTTGCTGGAGGAACGCAGTCGTCAACTCTATCAATCCAATGCGACGCTTACTAAAATGGCAGCCGCACTTGAAGATGAAGTACGACGAACGCAAGCCATTGTCGAGACCGCGGCGGAAGGGATCATTACGTTCGACGCAAACGGTAACATCGAGTCTATCAATACGGCCGCTCAGACAATTTTTGGTTACGATCTATATCAAGTCATTACGAAGAATGTTTGCGACCTCGTTCCTTCGGCCATGTTTTGCAATTCGAGTGAAGGCTGTGCAGTCAACTTGCTTGAATACTCAAAAACCGATCATGGAAGCGCAATAACAGGCGTGAAATCTGATGGGACGACGATTCCGCTCGAAATCGTTGTCAGCGAGTTTACCCATGCATATCGGACTTCGTTCACCGCGATGTTGCGAGATCTAACACGTCGTAAGCAGCTCGAAACTCAGCTTGCGCACGCTCAGAAGATGGAATCCGTCGGGCAACTGGCCGCCGGCATCGCTCACGAAATCAACACGCCCATTCAGTATGTCGGTGATAATACGCGATTCTTAAAGAACTCGTTTGAGGGCATCGAACGGATTCTCCAAGAAACAGGCGAGTTGATGGAAAAGTGCGGAGTTCATAGTGATCTCGAACCCGCCGTTCAATCGTTACGCGCGCTGTTTGATGAAGTTGATCTTGATTTTCTGCGTGAAGAGATTCCCTCTGCCATCGATCAAACCCTTGAAGGTGCGGAAAGTGTTGCGAGGATCGTCCGCGCGATGAAAGATTTCTCACATCCTGGCTCGGAGGAACGCATTCGAGTTAACTTGAACCGAGCCCTGGAGAATACGCTGACAGTTTGCAAAAACGAATGGAAATACGTCGCGGACCTGACAACCGATTTTTCGGAGGAACTGCCGCAAATCGATTGCCTTCCCGGTGAATTGAACCAAGTGTTCTTGAATTTGGTCGTTAATGCAGCCCACGCCATCGAATCCAAAATAAATCCGAAGCGAGCGACGGAACGCGGGACGCTGAAGGTTGCCACCAAGAGTATCGAGCGGTGGGCGGTTGTAGAAATCACGGACACAGGCGGCGGTATTCCTGAAGCGATTCAGTCGCGAATCTTTGACCCTTTTTTCACAACCAAGGCGGTCGGCAAAGGCTCCGGGCAAGGCCTGGCGATTTGTTACAACGTGATTGTCGAAAAGCACCAGGGAAGGCTCTTTTTTACCACAGAGCCCGGTGTTGGGACAACTTTTCATATTTGGCTGCCGCTTGTCACAGATAGTAAACTATTGCTTCCTGGTAGCCTGCCCGCAGTGGACGTTCACCGACAACCGCCAAACGCCCCCGGTGTAAACTAACACACATGACGGCTCTCAGAATTCTATTTGTCGACGACGAAGTGAATATACTTCAAGCTTTGAAAAGGATGCTCCATCCCCATCGTCAACAGTGGGCAATGACCTTTTGCTCCAGTAGCGAAG
>JANNNN010000287.1:0-2883 GCA_031398555.1 Planctomycetia bacterium
TCGCTGGCGCTGTCCGCCGCTCAATTTGACTCCACGTTCGCCGATCCAGGTCTCAAACCCTTGAGGAAGGGCCTCAACGAACTCACCGGCAGCAGCGGCTTCGGTTGCGGCTTGAACTTCGGCCAGTGTCGCACCGCGGCGACCGTAAGCGATGTTTTCAAAAACGGTACCATCGAAGAGAAAAACATCTTGCTCAACGACCCCCAACAGCCTTCGGAAAGCTTCAAGTTGAATATCATTCAGATTTTTTCCGTCTAAGTGAATGGTTCCGGATGAAGGATTATAAAACCTCGCAACCAAATTGCAGAGTGTTGTCTTGCCGGCTCCACTACGACCGACGAGCGCGACCGTGCTGCCGGCTTTGACGGAAAACGACACGTTGCTCAGTACAAACTGCTCGACGTTCGGGTAACGAAAGCTAACGTTGTCAAACGTTACCGCCCCCGCAACATCGCTGCGCTGCAGATCTCGAGCCCCGTCGTTACCAGGCACTTCCGTCGGCTCCGTCAATAGATCCAGCACGCGATCGAGGCCAGCTAGGTTATTTTGAAATTGCATCGCGCTCGAGGCGATCGAAGCGATCGGCCCAAGCAACATGGTTAAATAAACTAAGAACATCATCAAATCGCCAAGCGACATTTGGCTTTGAAGAATCTGCCATCCGCCGTAGAGTAGCAGCCCGCACGAGGCTAGTGGAATGAGGACATCCCAGACGACTTCGATGACGCGCGTCGACCACCACACCATCAACTGCTGTCGCGCCAACAAATGCGTTCCACGCGTAAAGCGACTGGATTCACTTCGATTCCGCGCGAATGTGCGAACGACACGAATGCCCCCAAATGTTTCCGTGGTTGAGGCATCAACTTGTTGGCGGCGATTACGAATATCTTTGTACAATGGGCGAACGCTATGAATCCAAGTGCGATGCGTGATCCAAACCGCCGGAAGCAAAAGCAAACCGCCGACCATCAGCCGCCAATCGACGATCACCAGCACGCAGAGACTGCCGAGCAACTGAATGATGGCTTGCCACGGGTTGTAAAGCATGTTGAAAATCAGTTCGGCAACACCGCCCGCATCTTCGCGGATTAGACTGGTCGCTCCACCGCTCTTCATCGCTTGAATTCGATGCAGGGGCAAACGCAACGAGTGCTCGAAGGCGCGGCGACGAACGTCGGACTGGACCATGTTGACCGCTTTGGTTGCATACCAACGCCCCCACAAATGAATGACCGTTTTTAGTAATGTAATGACCGCGACAGAGCAGGCAATCCACCATAGCAACTGCAGCCGAGTCAATGAACCGACCATCGAGCTCAGCCAATCCGGCATCGGTTCCGGCGGCTCGGTCAGCACATAGTCGATGGCTAGTTTTGTGCCCGCTGGCGGGATCAGTCCCAGCAGAGTGGCTACGGTCAGAGTCGAAAGCGAAAAGAGAATCTTGCCCTGATGTTCGCCGAGCTGTTTCCAGAACGCGATCAACAATTCCCAGAAAGTGCGCTGCCGCGCTGTCTTTTTCTTACCATCATCGGCATCACCTTTCGACCCGCCGCGCCGCCGATCTTCGACTTCTTGAAGGTATTCGCGGAAGCGCTTACGGCTGGAGAAAATTGGCATTTTGACGATCGATTGAGTTTGAAGCGGGGCTGGTACTCATATTCTACTAAACCTGGCATTTTAGCGTAGCGGCTAGCATAGCGGCACCAAAGTGAGGTGGCCCGTCCCAGCCCCAGTCAACGGCGACGCAGACTCGACTTTTGCGGAGAGGCACTTTTTGCCCCTCAACTGCACAGTGCTTTGTCTCCATGCCAGTTCGTCTGGCATGTGCTGTAGTCCAAGAAACAGTGGCTGATGAAAAGTGCACAGCTCAGGCTGGCTGGCCAACGCTACTATTGCGGAGCAATAGGCGACGCCGCTGAGCTGCGGCGAAAACTAATGGCGGAAACGGCGAACTGTTTTTCGCCGATGTCCCAACGCCATGGCGGATGTAGACGAATGTCATTGATCAAGCCAGCGAAATCCGAATGCGTTTGCAACTCAGCTTGCACAGCGAACGGATTCAAGCCGGTAAAAAAATTCTTGGCGTTGATCGCTTCAATGAGCGTCTGATTCAATCGGCTGTCATCGATTTGCATGAGACCCGGCAACGAATGGCTGGAAACAAAATCGAAGACTAACAAACCACGACCGCCGGCAGAGAGGTTGTGTACGACGGTCCGCAGATGTTGCTTTCGTAGTGCCAAGATAATGGGGACGACTGACGGATGATCTGTTCCCAACGCGAGAACAACCGAGTCGATCAACTGCGATAACAAACAAGTGGATACGACGCAGTCAAACGGCGATAACGGAAGCTGAAGGGTAATGGTTAGCAATTTCAGAATTTCGGCTGCCGCGCTGGCACCCAATTCTTTCACGTCGGCGGCTTGCAGACGCTTGAAAACACCAGTCACATCGGTGCTTTCGGCGACATGAATTCGTTCCGGTTGCGATCCTTTTAAGCCAGTGGTGATGGCCAATTCGGTTGTCGCTCGGTCCACATCGACTAACACAAGCTCCTCAAACGCATTGAGTAACACGATCAAATCCAAGTCGTTGCAGTTGCCTGATCCCAGCACGCACAAACGTCCAGACGTGGGACCGGCGACTTGCATAAGCAACTGCATTACGCGCTGGCGGTGCGGCTCGAACAGCGAATTGGCGTCGAGCGTTGTTTGATTGCGACGTTGGTGCTCAGCTAAAAGCCAGTTCGAATCGGACATGCTTTGCCTATTTCCCTCGTTCGCAATTTTCAAGGCACCGTCACAAAAAGGCGAACGCAAAGATCGTCCTACCGAAGCTTTACTTTTAGCACATTCTGTTAGGCAGCGTTACGGAGGT
>JANNNN010000323.1:0-2304 GCA_031398555.1 Planctomycetia bacterium
ACCGCGCCGATAGCGGCATTGATGGCCATGATGAAAGCAACCGCTTGAAAATCGACTCGATGCGCCCCAATGGCTGAAGCGAACACTTGCAGCTTCGCCCAAAAACCAGCAGTCGGCGGCAAACCAATTTGACTCAGCAAAGCAATCGTTGCCGCAATCGCCAAAAACGGACTGCGTTGATAGAGTCCGTTGAACAATTTGAGACTGTCCGTCTGAGTGGCAGCTTGTGGTTGCTCAATCGCAGTCAACACAGCGAACACTGCCAGCGTCATCACAGCGTAAGCAGCCAGGTAATCGGTCAGTATCGCTGCACCTTGGCCGAGTACGACCACACACGCGAGCCCAGCCAACAAGTAACCGCTGTGAGCTACACCTGAATAAGCCAACACGCGACGAATGGATGTCTGCCGCAGCGCCGCACAGTTGCCCACGGTCATGGTCACCACCGCAGCGACCAAGAGTAACGGCACGATCGCAAGCGCAGCTTGGAAATCGGGCGTTGATCCAACGAGCAGTTTATAAATACCAACTACACCAGCCACCTTGGGCAAGAACGACAAACCGCCGACCACTGCTAGACTTGCACCAGCAAAAACATCTGGGGCATAGAAGTGAAACGGTACCGCCGTCAACCGGAAGAACAAACCGCAGATTGCAATCGCCAATCCTATTCGTGTTAAACCTACGTTGGTTTCGTTCGAGATAATCGCATCAAGCGACGTGCTACCTGCCGCACCGTACAGGTATGAACAGCCGAACAGAAAAATTGCCGATGCGAAGGCGCTCAATGTAAAGTATTTGAGCGTTGACTCGCGTCCAGCGTTTTTCGAACCGACGATACCGAGCAGCACCGTCGTCGGAATACTGATCAGTTCCAACCCTAGGAACAGGGAAGTCAAATCCGCTGCAGCCGAGGTGTACATCAAGCCTGACAGCATGAACAACACGCAACTGTAATACTCAGAAACGTGACGCGTCGGAACGTAATCCCAACCGATCAAGATCACCAAACCACCGCCCAGCAGCGTCAACCAGCTGGCAGAGACGAACAGCCGATCGCATTCAAACAGGCCAGCCGCCGGTGCTTCCGCTGGCGACATCGAATACACAAAACACGCGGCCACAATCATGCCGATGATCGACACTCCGCCCAAGACATTTCGGTTAGTGGCCAATTGGCCAAATAACCCGAGAGTTAACACCAACACGCCTGCCAGCAGCAAAATGTTGGCTGGCATGACGACTTCAAGTTGTTCTAGGATCTCTGACGGGGTCATTCTTCTAATTCCAATCCAAGCGATGCAGTTTGCAAAAGCGGCTGCGATTTGAACAATTGTTGTGCGGACTCGGAGCCCGCTGGCTTATCATAGACGCGAGCAATGCCTTCAACATCTGATTTAAACAGCCCGATTGCCAGATTTGGCATCACGCCGATAAACAGACATAGGAGCGCCAATGAACCAAAGACAGCTTTGTGTTCCATGGGTAAATCCGTCGTCACGTTGCCGCTGCTGTTGGAACCGCGACTCTTTGAGCGACCCTTATCAGCCGATCCAAATAAAACATACTGCAGCATGCGGAACGAATACCAAGCACCCAGAACAACTCCAAGCACTGCGACTCCCGTAACCGCCGGCCGTTCAGTCATCATGCCCGATAACGTGAGCAATTCGCCGACAAAGTTATTCAAGCCAGGCATGCCCGCCGCAGCCGTGATAAAGAACACGGTAAAAAATCCAAGTCGCGGAAACTGCGTCGACATCCCGCCGGCTTCTTCGTCAAGCCTCAAACTTGGTCGGCGAACCAACATGCAAGCTAGCAGCAAGAACATCGCCACGGTCGTGATGCCGTGATTGAACATCTGAAGGGTCGCCCCGCCGATTCCCTCCTGGCTGAGCGAAAACAATCCGATCGTTATAAAGCCGACGTGCGAAAGACTGCTATATGCAAACATCAGGCTCAAGTCTTTCTGAGCCAACGCCACGAGCGCTCCACCGACAATCGCGATCGCACCCAACCAACCAAATAGACCTGGTCCGAGTTCAGCACAAGTCTCCGGAGTGAACGGTAAAACTAATCGAACAAATCCAAACAAACCCATCTTCAAAACAATCGCGGCTAAAAATGCGGTTGTAGTTGGATGCGAAGCCGCATAAGTCGTCGGCAACCAAGTATGCAACGGAATGATCGCCGTCTTGATCCCAAGTCCGAGCACTAGAAGAGCAAACACCCAGACTTGCAAATTGGTCTGCTGCGTCGTCAGCACCATCGTTTCGGCTTGCGCTGCTAGCGTTGCTCGTGAGC
>JANNNN010000350.1:0-1931 GCA_031398555.1 Planctomycetia bacterium
ACCGGTGCTTTCCAGCGCCCCCCTTCGCATCCGGTTTCTCACGCAACCAGCTACCTAATTCAAACAAATCGTGCAGGGTATACCCAGGCTGGAAGCGCTGGAAGCCTAGGCTACGTTTCTGCCCCTAAACCATCGAAAGTAGAACATCATGAAAAGCAATTGTGCAATGAAGAGCGTAATGGCCATCGTCGTCTTCGCGAGTTGGTTATCCCTACTTGCATCTTGTGTACAGGCGCAAGACGACAATGTGCGAAAGGCATCGGGGCTGCTCCGTGCGGCGGGCCGCGATCTAGCATCGGAAAAATATGACGACGCAGTCAAGAAAGCTATCGAAGCGGCTGAGCTTGCAAAAGACATGGGGGAGATCCAGCAGTCGGCGGCTCAAGTGCTCTACTTGGCAGGCAAAGCGGAAGAGAGTTTGCCGCTGTTCGACCGCGCGAACGTTTTGCTAGCTGAACGAGCCGCGGGCAATTGGCAGCGTGGCATAGCCCTGGGTACCTGCGGCAAGTGGGCTGAAGGTGCAAAGCAATTCAAAATGCATCATGACGTCAATCCGAATGACGTTGAAAATTCAGCTTGGTACTATCTCTGCGTGGCAAAATCGGAAAATTTGGAAGCTGCGAAAAAATCGGTCATTCCCAGTCGCGGAGACGCCCGGCAACCGATGATGGCCATTCTGCAAATGCTCAAAGGAGAACTGAAGCCCGAAGACGTTCTGGCGGTTGCAGAAAAAGCCTCGGCGGGACCGGCTCGCAAAGAAGCGATGTTCTACGGCGAACTTTACGTAGGTCTTTACTACGATTCAATCGGCAATGCGGTGGAAGCAGAGAAGCACTTGCGATCCAGCCTGAACTACGAGCAGAAGCACTACATGTCAGACACTTCACGTGTTTACCTGCAGCATCGCTTTCCAACGCGGTAAAGCATGTTGAAAGGTAGCTGGTTTCGTCAGACACCGGTGCTTGTCAGCGACCTCTCCCGCCGCAACGGGTTTCTAACGAAACCAGCTACATAACGGAATTAATCCGGATAATCCATCTAAAAGGACCGCAAAGTAGCTAACTTACGCCAAAGTCAACGTAACCGACAATGTTCCCGCAATGTGCGATGTAGGCTTGCTCAGCCCATTTTGTCGCCTCTAGTTAGCCTTGCGGGATCGCGATATGAAGACTTTGAACACACCGTTTCGTACCCCAGAACAAACTAAAGCTGAAGAATACGACCAAACTAAACGCCGCATCCATAGCAAGTTAGTCGACAAACTTGACCTGAGCCGCATTGGCGATATGAAGGGCGAAGTCCTTCGCCGTGAAATTCGCTTGGTCGTTGAGCATCTGTGCGATGCAGAAAATACATTGCTCAATCGCGCCGAACGCGATCGCATTATCGAAGAAGTGCTCGATGAAACATTCGGTCTGGGCCCTCTCGAATTGCTGCTGAAGGATTCGACGATCAGCGATATTCTGATCAATGGTCCAAAGAACATTTACGTTGAGCGTCGTGGTCGACTCGAGAAAACAGAAGTTGAATTCCGCGATAACAATCACTTGATGCAGATCATCGACCGAATCGTTTCCAAAGTGGGTCGTCGCGTCGATGAAACCTGCCCGATGGTGGATGCTCGCCTCGAAGACGGCTCGCGTGTGAATGCAATCATTCCTCCACTGGCACTCGACGGCGCCGCAGTTTCCATTCGTCGCTTTGGTACAAATCCACTGAAGCTCGAAGACCTATTGAACTACAAAGCCATCACTCCTGAGATGGTCATGTTGCTCGAAGGCTGTATCAAAGCTCGATTGAACATGATCATCTGCGGCGGTACCGGCTCAGGTAAGACGACGCTGCTAAACACATTAACCAGCTTTATCCCTAACGATCAACGTATCGTAACGATCGAAGATGCGGCGGAATTGCAACTCCAACAAGACCAC
>JANNNN010000558.1:0-3171 GCA_031398555.1 Planctomycetia bacterium
GTCAGCTTGGCTTGCATGCGGACTGCTTGCTGTCTGCTTGAGTTTTGCCAATGGCCAATCACCCGAGTTTCAATTGAAGGAACATGCTGGTGGAATTGAGATTCTGCATGGCGACAAGGTCATTGCCGACTACCTGACGAAGAGCGGCAGCAAACCCATCATTTGGCCGATACTCGGACCGACCGGGGCCAAGATGACGCGCGATTATCCTATGGTGGCGGATTCGAAAGGTGAAGATCATGACCATCCCCATCATCGGTCACTATGGTTTACGCATGGCGAGGTGAACGGAATTGATTTTTGGTTGGAAGGCGAAGGCAAAGGCGGTATCACCGAGCACCTCGAATTCACCGAAAAATCTGGTGGCAAGAAGGCCATAATTGGCTCAAAGAATCTTTGGAAATCGCCAACCGGCGAAAAAGTGCTCAGCGATAGCCGTCGATTTAGTTTCAGTGCCGATGAAGCTGCGAACTGGATCGATTGTGAGATTGAATTGAGAGCCAGCGAAGGTGATGTTCACTTTGGCGACACCAAGGAAGGAACATTTGGAATTCGTGTCGCCGAATCGATGAAGGTGAAGGGGAAGACTGGCGGCAAAATCATCAACAGTGCCGGGCAGACGGACCTAGCCGCATGGGGTCAGCCCGCTGAATGGGTCGATTACTATGGACCCGTTGGCAGCGAAACGCTCGGCGCCGCAATATTTTGTCATCCCTCTACCTTCCACCACCCCAACCGTTGGCACGTTCGCGACTACGGCCTCTTCGCAGCCAATCCGTTTGGCGAATATCATTTCACCGGCGCGAAGGAGAAAACCGACGGCGTTCGACTGAAGAAGGGCGATCAGCTTGTGTTTCGCTATCGCGTGCTTCTTCACTCCGGTGATGAAAAGGCTGGCAAGATCGCTGATCGCTACGCGGAATTCGCAAAGGCCGAGTTTCCAGCCCTCAAGTAATCATACCTTGATGGCAAAGACACCACCGACCCTGTGTCGGTGGTGAACTGATGGTCCCCAGCGACCTCGTGTCGGTGGGAAGATCGCTCCTTAATTGCCTAGACCTTGTCTGCCGTTGGGCATACAAAGCCTTCGCGATACTCACGAGTTAGCAAACGATTGGCGTCGGCGTTGTTGGTAAAAGTCTCTTTCACTGGATCGAAGGTCAACTGCGGGCCAAGTGAAAGTGCGTACTTATCGAGATCGACTTCATTCTTTTTGAGATGCGCGACGGTGCGTTCAAGTGTCTTGGCGTTATCGTCCAAAGACTTAACCTTTGCCAGGGCGCTGCCTAGGTCGACCGCGGAGACCTTATTTTTCTCGCCGAGATAGTAAGAGATGTTTCCAAGGTGACTGATCGCTGCCGACAAGTGTCCTTCACGGACGTCGGCATTGAGAATCTTCATGTCTCGCTTTTGGCAAGCTTCAATGAAGTTGCCAAAGTGGTCTCCACCGCCACGGAATTCCTTAATGATGTTGAAGTCTTTGTCGTAAGCGACGCAGTGAGTGTACTCCCTTTGCACGACAAAACCGTTGGTACCATAGAACACGACGCCGACTTTGTTTCCTTCCTTGGAATCGAACAGACGGTTTAGTTCTTCGTCAGCGGAATCGTTCACGCTGAGGCCGCGGGTTTCAAAAACCATGCACTTATTGCCGAAATCATAAATTGAGACTTCGGTGTTGGCTGTGTCGCCGGCGTCAATGTATTCTTCGTCCTTGCGCTCGGCTTGATATCCCAATCGTCCACCGTAAGTGATGATCGAGGCAGGATGAGCATCGACACCCAGTCCCCATCGAGCGATATCGGTTTGATGCGGCCCCTGATTGCCCGAATCGCCGTTGCCGTATTGGCGTTGCCAGTGCCAATCGTAGTGAAATTTTTGGCGAGTTAGTTTGGGATCGGTGTAGGACGCTGGACCACTCCACAAATTGAAGTCCACTTGCTCAGGAATGTCATAACTACCAAGTGCACCGATTGAAGCCCGACGCTTGTAGCAAAGAGCCCGTGCCAGGTTGACTTCCCCGATACCGCCACTGCGAATGAACTCCACCGCTTGGCGAACGGCATTGCTACTTCGGCATTGAGTTCCGACTTGGCACATGCGACCATATTTGCGAGCGGTCGCAATCAAAGCAGCGCCTTCAGCGATGTTGTGGCAAACCGGTTTCTCGATATAGGCGTCTTTGCCCGCCTGCATGGCCCACACGCCAGCTAGGGCGTGCCAATGGTTAGGAGTTGCGACAGTGATCATGTCGATCGATTTGTCTTCGAGCAGCTTGCGGATGTCGCGTTCATAGGCTGGCTTTTTGCCTTTTGTCGACTTCTCAATACCTTCGCATCGTTTTTGACCGACGCCTTCATCGACATCGCAAATATGAGTAATTTCGACGTTGCTATTTCCGAGCATCCCGCTGATGTGTTCGCCACCGCGGCCGTTCACGCCTACAATGGCAACATGCAGCTTAGAGTTTGGGGAAGTCGTTTGAGCTTGATCCTGACCAGAAGCGTGGACAAACCGAGCGTGTCCGGCAGCGGCAAGTGATGCCGTGGCAACGGCGGTTTTTTGTAGAAAGCCGCGACGGGTTTGATTGTTTGGCACGATTATTTGTCTCCAATAGGATAGGAACAGAAATGAACTTTTGATTTGTCAGAATTTACTGCGCAAACTATTTGCGGTCCGATAGTTGCCCATAATAGCCAATTGCGAAGCGGAAAACTACTATTGAGATTGCCGACTCAACTGCAATCCCAATCTTAACTTAGTTAAAAATTTTAGAAAAGTTTTGAATTTCAACCCGATGAAAAAACAGTCCCGTGCCGAAATTGTTCGTCAGCGGCTTACTGACCTTTACCCCCGCCCAGCGATACCGCTAGATCATGCCGATCCCTACTCGCTCCTCGTCGCGGTGCTGTTAAGTGCCCAGTGTACTGATAAAATGGTCAACAAAGTCACGCCACAGCTTTGGAAGTTGGCTGACAATCCTCAGGCCATGAGCCAGCGGTCCGTGGAAGCTATCTTCGCCGTGATTAGACCACTTGGATTGGCTCCGCAAAAAGCGAAAGCGATTCGAGGCTTATCTGAAATTTTAGTGAATGAATATGGCGGTCATGTTCCCGAATCCATGGAGGAACTAGAGAAGCTGCCAGGGGTTGGACATAAAACGGCCAGCGT
>JANNNN010000565.1:0-5870 GCA_031398555.1 Planctomycetia bacterium
CGGGAACGTATCGGGTTCGCGAAGTTGTGGACCCCGGTTATGTGCAAACTTTCCCTGACGCAGCTAATAACTTTGAGCATATCGTTGTCATAACGGGTAACCCCGCTGTGGACATTCTCAACATGGCCGGCCTAAACTTCGGCAATAAATTGACGGTTGATTTTGGTGACGCGCCGGCAACATTTGGTGACGCATCGGCAGGCTTCAAGCCGGGTTTGTTGCTGGGTGCGAATTGGGATGACGAGCAATCGAGCCAATATTCAGCCAACGCTTTGGGCGACGACGCTGCGGGCAGTCTTGATCTGGACGATGTAGTCATTGACGATGAGGATGGCGTCGTCTTTACTCGTCCCCTCGTCGCTGGGAATACCTCGAACCGTATCGCAGTATCTTCCGTCAACACAACAGGCGTTTCGGCTTATTTCAACGGATGGATTGACTTCAATCGCGACGGTGACTTCAGCGACTCTGGCGAGCAGGTTTTCTCAAACACAGTCGTGGCTAGCGGGACCAACCTGTTGTCCTTCGCCGCTCCAGCGTCGGCGTCACTCGGAACCACTTTTGCCCGTTTCCGGTATTCAAACGAACGCGATGTCGGCGCAACTGGTCGATCGCTTAGCGGTGAAGTCGAAGACTACAATGTAAATATCGTCGCAACACTCGATTTGGCCGTTAACGATCGTTTTTCGGTCAGTCGAAACTCCGTTCTGAATACACTCGACGTCCTCGGCAACGATTTTGCCCTACCCGGCGAGCAGCTTGAAATTAGTAGCACCAGCGGCAGTACCGCAGGTGGCGTGGTGCAGATAAGTGCAAGCAATCAAATTTTGTACACTCCGCCAGCTGGTTTCATCGGTCAAGACACGTTCAATTACTCCATCCAAAATGCTGCGGGAGAAACAGATACCGCATCGGTAACGGTTGACGTAAGACTATTCTTTGCCGATCCAATCGCTGTCGATGATTCGTTCGATCTTGCAGTCAACGCAATCGACCTACCACTTAACGTTTTGGCTAACGACATCGAAGGCCAATCGGGTGCGCTGACAATCATTATGGTTACCCAGCCCAACGGTGGCGGACAGGTATCCATAAGCTCTGGCGGAAAGTCGCTTCGATACACGCCCGTTCGCGGATTCAATGGCTCGGAGTCGTTGATTTACACGGTTGCTGATTCCAGTGGCAAGCAGTCGACGGCGAAAGTAACGCTGCACACCCTTCCCTACGTCAGTGCAGCTACAGACGTTGTTTATAGCCTGCGTACGACTGACTTGAATGGCAATCCAATCAGCAGTATTCCTCAAGGTCAGGATTTCAAACTTGAAGTTTACGTTGACGATTTCCGCAATGATCGAGGTGCCGCACCAGGTGCACCCGGCGTTTTTGCGGCCTATATGGACTTGCTGTACAACCTGCAGTTGGTCAGCACTGCGATTCCAGCTAGCGGTAACGGCCTGAACTTTGACGTTGATTTCTTCAATGGATACACCAACGGTCTCGGCGGTGATTCAACCATTCCTGGATTGATTGATGAGTTCGGTGCGTTCTACAACACTGGCTTCGACCCAAATAATCCAGGTAGCATGAACTATCCGGACATTGTTCGCCTTGCATCGATCACCTTCACGGCTCGATCGCCAGGTATCGTCAAGTTCTCGCCAGATCCTGCAGACGTTTCGCCGCTGAATGATACTCTGTTGTTCGATATTGCGGGCTCCGCAGTACCAGAAAATCGCATTCGCTACCTCAGCACATCGCTGGAGATTGTTGGCAACAGTGCAGAATTCCCACTCGCAGTCGATGATTCGCTAAGCGCTGCCATTCCTTTTGGTGCAACACGATTCCCGATCAACGTCAAGGCGAACGACCTTTCGGGCTCGACCGGCTCCATCAACGTTATTTCGTCAACACCGGGACAAAACGGTTCGACGCTAATTGATGGCCAAGGCCGTGTTCTTTACACACCTAACGGCGGCTTCACTGGCGCCGATCAATTCACCTACACTATTGAAGATGCTCGCGGTATACGCTCACAAGCCACAGTGACGGTTCGCGTTGGTGCAGCGGACGCCAACGATGTTGTCGACCTAAGGTTGGATGTGACCGACCTCAGTGGAGCCCCGATAACAACGATCGCGGTCGGCGGTCAGTTCCAGCTTCGTGGATATGTGAAGGATCTGCGTGCGGTTCGTCCAAACCAAGGTGTCTTCGCGGCATACCAAGATGTTCTCTACAACAGCTCGCTTGTTACTCCAAAGGCAAAATCGATCACTGTCGCAGATCCACTTGGCTTCGAAGTTCTGTTTGGAACGAACTACCAACAAGTTGTTAGTGGTGATATTACTAACAGAGGTATCATCAATGAAATTGGGGCGGTACAAAACGGCAACGCACCGTTGGGAGCCGATGAACAATTGATGTTCATCATTACTCTCGATGCAAAAGCGGTTGGTACAGCTACGTTTATCGGCGATCCAGCCGACATTAAACCTCTGCACGATACCCTGACCTTCGATCCAGCCGCTCCGGTAAGTTACGATCTGATTCGTTTTGGGTCGGATACGCTGAACATCACTACGTCAGGGAACTTAGGCGGGGGTGAATTCACCAACATGTCCGATCGTTATGACGTCAACGCCGACGGATTTGTTAGTCCGCTCGATGCTCTAATCGTTATCAATCGATTGAACTCCCGTGCTACTGTCGCTGGTAGTGGCGAGGGCGAGGGGGGCAAGTATTATATTGACGTCAATGGTGACAAAGCACTGTCGCCGATCGATGCTCTGCTTGTTATTAATCGCTTGAACAGTATGCGACTAGGTTCGGGTGAGGGCGAAGGAAGCCTTGCTTCCAGTGCCACAGACAGCGTCTTTGGTGAGGCGTCGACAATGGATCAATTGCTTGCTCAACTGGTTCCAGATCTAGAAGACCTCCGCAAAAAGCGTTAAGTAGCGTCGAAAGAAGAAATGAAAGACAAAAGGCTTCCCAAACAGGGAAGCCTTTTATTGTTTGATCGTGTGACCGAGTTTTGTGGCTGTACTACACACCCTGGTTGACACCAAATACCTGGCTAAAGCTGAAGCTGGCTTGGCATACATTGAACGAGTGGACGTTAGTGCTGATCCGGATCTGCATCTGGACAGACCACTTTCCTTCAGAATCGCCATGGATTAACCAGTGGGGCATCACGCAGACGGCTTGATGGACCAACTCGAAGCCCGCTTCGCTTTGGCTGACAGTTTCGATTGGAAATGCCCACACGCCAGCTGGACGATTCATACTCATCAGCACATCAACACCCAGCCACTGGTCGAATAGACCAATGTAATGCATGTTGGTTTGGTCCAGTTGAGTTCCGAGGTGACCCAGCCGATTGCCTTGAGAATCGTAGAAGAATCGGTCGCTTGCGTTTGATGGAAGGCCAGCGAAGTTCCACTCAAGTGCCAGATGGAGTTGTCGGTCACGGGGTAGTCCTTCGACCAAGTAAACCACGTTCAGTACCGGGCTCCCAGCGTCGATTGTGATCGCCTTGGTCATTCGCAGTGGGATGCCCCAAGCATTCCCGTCGCGGCTCAGTTGCAATTGAACCTTGGATGCTGCGCGACGCAATTTGGCTTCGAAAGGCATTGCCACGAAGTCGCCGCGCTCAACCGCTTGGCCGCCCACCAAACGATCGATGGTCACATCGTTGTCATAAAAATGCTCGAGAAATCCCTTGCGAGGGAACGAGTCGTAGTGCAGCTTCTGATCGAGGCCCTCTTGTTTGAAGACAACACGATCATGAATGCTGGCGACGTTTCCTTCAGGTTGTACGTTTCCTCGTTGGACTTTGCGGTGATAGCTTTCTGGACGACGTTGCAAAGTTGCCAGCAGATTGTGGTTCGCACCACGCACATCCAATTCGTACATCATCCCGCCCTTGGCTGGCGCTATGAAAGCGATCATTTGATCATTGGCCAAGCGAACTTCTGGCAATAGATCGAAATCAAAGTCATCCGAAGTCGCTTCGACGAACGATGCATTGCCGTGCTCGAGATGATCGAGCCTATTTTCAGCGGCAATCAGCTCGCTGAAAATTGCGTTGCGCAAGTGAGGCAGATAAACGCCGCCGAAGGCTCCGTGCCAATAGGGACAATTGCATTGACCGCGATACAGATGGTCCTCAATTTCGCTTAGCGTCTGACTATCGTAACCTGTCGATCTCGCTTCTTCCAGCCGCTCGCTAACCAACATCATCCGCGAGTACATCTCGTTGGTTTCATCGTAGCGAACTTTGAAGTTCCGCCAGTTTCCACCTCGAATCAGTCGACTGATCTCGGGCCAACGCGGGTGGGAATGCAGTTCATGAGTGATTTCATAGTGCATCGCCTGCTGCTCGACCGGTAGTGCCCATTCGGTCATTTCGCGATAGCTGCAATCGGGCAGGTAGATCTTTCCTTGTGGTGGCTTTTCGCGGACGACGTCGCACAGGCGCGAGGTTCGCAGCCAATGCCGATTTTCAGTCAACGCGTCAAAGAATTTGCGAAGCCAACCGCGGGTATAGACATGTTCGTGAGTGTCGGGCCACGTACCAAATTTCTCGCCGTCGTCTCCGAGGACGAGGACTGCTCCCGGAGTTTCACGAGCCACTTGAGCTGCATACTCGATCGTTTTCTCTGGTGCAGCGAACGGCACCAAATAACGAAGTTTTTCGCTGCCTGGGAAAACGCGAAGGACCTGTCCGTTGTCTTCAGTGATGTGATAGCCACGCAGGCTTTCTTCAGACCATCCCGCGGCTTTGAAGTGATAGTCGTCGAGTACTGTGTAAGCGATTCCAGATCGAACGATGTCCGACGTAAGTGACGTCTCCCAGACTCGCTCTGGCATCCACATTCCGTTGACGCTGGTTTCGAAGGTGCGGTTGAGGAACTCTGTGAAGGTACGAATTTGACCGATGCGGTCACGACTAGGCAGCATCGGCAGAATCGGCTCATAAAATGGTCCACCGATGATCTCAATCCGCTCAGCGGCAACCAGCGAACGGACTCGAGCCACATAGTCGGGATGCTTTTCAAGCAACCACCGCATCAGCGGCCCTGACGTATGCAGTGATATGTGGAGGTCAGAGTAGTTTTCAAAGACTTCCATGAATGGCAAGTAACTATCGTGGTACGCTTGCTCGATCACACCGTCGAAATTCCCGATCGGCTGATGGTTGTGAAGCACCAAACAAAGCTGCACAGAGTCATTCATGGATTGGTCACCATATTCGGGGCATGTAAGTTCAGCGTTGATTTCAGCGTTGATTTCAGCGTTGATTTCAGCGTTGATTTCAAGGCAAAGTTGCAATGCTTTTGCATCGCTGAGGGCTAGCAAACTAGGCTCCATCATTGGAACGGTCGGCTAGGATTTCTTCTCGGAGAATTGGACTTATCGGCACAGACCACAGCCTGGCGACAACTTTTAAAAGATAACTTTGGGATGACGAAAATTGCCTAAAGTACCCTATTCGCTTCAGATGCGATCTTTGGGTATAATTCTCTAGCCAAAAGGTGCAGAATTGGGGGACTTGATAACATTCTTGACATCTAACTGTCGATAAAATGTTTATAAAATGCAGAACCGTTAAATTTGGAGTTTTGTTGATAAGACAATCGCAACAATTCAAGTTGGCAAGTACAGCGAAGTCGTCTTGTTGCGCCAAGTCACGCTCGGCTATTTGACCAGCGAAAAGGTGGACCGGGAGAACGAGGCTCCTGCCGAGCACGTCTCCACAGTTCGTTCGACTTAACTGTACATGCAGACGTCCCCTGGTTGCACGAACCGCCCACGACCTCAAGTTCAAGTTGGCAAGTACAGTGAAGTCGTCTTGTTGCGCCAGGTCACGCTCG
>JANNNN010000578.1:0-1274 GCA_031398555.1 Planctomycetia bacterium
GTCCCGACGGCGACGAGAATGCAAGCGGCTGCCGCACGGCACAATGTGCCAAACAACGGCCCACATCCATGCCTCTTGAACAAATCGGTGCCTTTACCTATAAGCGTTATGCGTGGTCGCGCGTATCGAAGCGTTTGATCACCGCCAAGTTTGAGAAGGGTAAATACGGCTCATCCTGAAAAAGCGTTCGTCTGCTACCAAGAGTTAGTGTTTCTAACAATTAAGACTGCACGCTCGGGCCAAATGGTCCCAAGCTACATCGAAAGTTACCAAAAAATGTCATCATTAAAAAAAGCCAAAGCTCGCGATCCTGTGTGGTTGCAAGTACTGTTGATCAGCATTGCGATCAGCTTTGTCACCTTGTTCTTACTGATGCCGTTGGCGGTGGTTTTCTTTGAGGCGTTACGTGGCGGGATTGGGGCTTATGTAAAAGGCTTTCAAGACCGGGCAGCGTGGCAAGCGATTCGCTTGACGTTGATTGCGTCGGGCATTTCACTCCCACTAAACTTGGTGTTTGGCGTGGCAGCAGCGTGGGCGATCGCCAAGTTCGAGTTTAAGGGTAAGAGTGTTTTATTAACGCTCATCGACTTGCCATTTGCTGTGTCACCGATCATTTCGGGCTTGATCTACATCTTGATGTTTGGTTTGCAAGGTTGGCTCGGGCCATGGCTAAAAGAACATGACTGGCAGATTATTTTCGCGACGCCCGGGATTGTCCTGGCTACGATCTTTGTAACGTTCCCGTTTGTGGCTCGTGAGTTGATACCGCTGATGCAGGAGCAAGGAAGCGACGAGGAGCAAGCGGCTATCTCGCTTGGCGCCAACGGCTGGCAGACATTTTGGCGCGTCACGGTGCCGAATATCAAATGGGCGTTGCTCTACGGTGTGATCTTGTGCAACGCTCGAGCGATGGGCGAATTCGGCGCTGTGTCGGTGGTGTCAGGTCACATTCGCGGTAAGACCAATACATTGCCGCTGCATATCGAAATCCTTTACAACGAATACAACGTGATCGCAGCTTTTGCAATGGCTTCGCTGCTCGCGTTGCTAGGGCTTGTGACGCTGGTGCTTAAATCCTTCTTGGAATGGAAACTCAAACAAGAATCGCTCGAGTCATTAGTCTAGTCAACTAAATCTAAAATCCTTTCCTCCAACCGACAACGGTAGCGTTTTATGAGTATCGAAGTTTGCAACGTTACAAAAACATTCGGATCTTACACGGCCCTGCGCAATGTGAGTCTCAAGGTGGATGACGGCGAGTTGGTAACGCTCCT
>JANNNN010000676.1:0-2087 GCA_031398555.1 Planctomycetia bacterium
TTGTTCGCCCCAACACAGTCAATCGTCTTCGTTGCTGTCTTCCTCTTCAGTTTAAACTTACCGCTTTGACTCTTTCCGCAATAATGAGTGAAACCGAGGAAGTCGAAAGTGCTCGGGGCGCCTTCGCCCGCACGCTGGAGATCGCGTGCTGCGAAACGACCGAACCGAATCAGTTTCGTCTTGTCCTCAGCTAGCTCTAATGAGTACCGTCCCAGTCGCTTGACCAACACTTCTTGAAAGCGTTTTGCGTCTCGCTCCAGTTCAAACGTACAAATAAAATCATCCGCATAGCGGACGATGTACGCTTGACCAGCCAATCGTGGTTGCACTTCCGTCTGGAACCATTCGTCCAGCACATAGTGCAAGTAGATATTGGCAAGCAACGGCGAGAGACACGAACCTTGCGGTACGCCTTCGTCAGTATCTTCCCAGCGACCTTCGATCATCACGCCAGCTTGCAGAAAACGTTCAATCAGCCACAACATGCGAGGGTCTTCGATACGCCGCTTCAGCAGCTCAAGCAAGCTCGAGTGCGAAACGTTGTCAAAGAAACCTTTAATGTCTGCGTCCGATATCCAGTTCACTTTCTTCGTGGCAATGATCCCGCCCAGTGTTGCTAACGCTTGGTGGCAGCTTCGATCCGGTCGGAACCCGTACGACGAGTCGATAAAATCCACTTCGTAGATGGGCTCTAGGATCATCACGACCGCGCGTTGCACGATCTTATCTTCCACTGTCGCGATACCCAGTGGTCGCGTCTTGCCGTTCCCTTTCGGAATCAGTCGACGCAAGCTGGGTTGTGGTCGGTAGCTCTGACGATGAAGTCGGTCGACAAGTGATCGTAGGTTTGCGATCAAATTCGAACCGTATTCCTCAAGCGTCACGCCATCGACTCCGGGCGCTTTACCTCGTTTGAGCCGACAGAAAGCTTCGTAGAGCATCTCGTAAGTCAACGCACTATACAGATTGTTGAACCGAGCCGCTTTGTCAGCTTCTGCCCGTTTGGTGATGTGTTCCAATCGATTGAGCAGCGGTGATCCATCACTGTGTAAGGCCGGTGCTTGATTGGACACGCGTATTGGCCGGACCGCCTTCCCTTCACTGGCATTACCCAGCTTCATTCCATCCGCTTGGACTGCGGACATCATCGGTACTATGCGTTCCTCCGATTCCCAGAGTACCATTTGCCGCTCTTGCTTCTTCAGCTTGTTTGGCATACTCGATTCTTCATGATTGGTAGTCATATAAGTTCAAGGGTCTCTGGGCGTCACTGGTTACTTGAGAAACGTTATAGTTAGCGCGAAAGGATCTACGACTCCGGGGCTCTCAGCAGCACTTGCCATAGTGCGCCGCCGAGCATGGCCTTCAGGTATGCACAAACCTTGGGCAGTTGTCCAACAGGAAACAACGTTTTCGGAGCTCAATCTCATTCAGGGCGGGACAGCCAGTCCCTACCTTTCTTCCTCGCTACCTTTCTTGACTACACATCATCACAGGACTTCGGCATACCTGTTGCCAAGTACTTAAGGAGCCTTATACCTGTGCTGCAAGCCTAGATACTGAGCCTGTGGCTAGCAGTTACTCAGGTGAGATTCGCACTCACTCGTCTTCAACTATTTCCAGTTCGATTCTTGCATGCGATTGTTATACCGCATCGTTCGCAGGTTCAAATTGCCCCCAAAGTTTGTTTCCATCGGAATCGCATTTGACACGTGTTGGATTTATCCAGTCATGTTGACAGTCCGGCTTTGGATCAGAGATGTACTTCCAGTCGTTAGCGGCAATACCGAACTCGACGGTGCAAGCCGAATCTGCATCTTCGACCGATTCAAACCAGTAATCCGCAACTCCCGGCCCGTCTTCTGTTCGATCATACAAGAACAAGTAGACGCCAGTGCCATCATCGTAAATCATGACCCGAACGATCTTGTCTTGCGGTGTTGGGAGGTCTGCAATTTTGCGCATTCTTGAGCGGTATAACTAGTAATTCTCAGGCGCATGCGCCGGGAAACAAAGTTTCATTGTGGCCCATTTAGCTGGTCAAATGGGCTGTGAGATCCGTTAATTTGCGCCTCGTCTTCCAAAAT
>JANNNN010000773.1:0-12501 GCA_031398555.1 Planctomycetia bacterium
CCTAACGTAACGACCATTATCGTAAGCGGGACGCTCTCTAACGCCTTCCGGCTGATAAGACTGAGCCACTGCACTAACAACTATCCGTTCAAAAATTCTCAGCGGGACGCTCTCGGTAGCGCACTCCGGCTGATCCTAAGATTTGATCTTGACGCTCCACTAGTAAGCAAAGGGCTCGGTGGTTAGGTGGAAACGCTGGAGCGTGTGAGTCGTCTTTCCAATCCTTTGCATCTAGGCTGCGATTCCTAGATTGACGCAATCGGAGCAGAATGGGCGCGGACGATGTCCGGACTGCGGGGCGGAGAGAGGAAGACTGCTAAGGCAACTGTATCTCGAAGGTCCGGCTGATTACGGCGCGGAGCCCGATAGCTGCGGACGGATGATTACCGACCACTTTTCGATGCCGGCCTGACACTACTGCTAGCAATCGCCGCGGCCGCAAACGCGACGCAACCGGTAAATTTTGCCAGGTTTGCTCGATTCGCCCTTCCGGAAAAGCCGAACAATAAACTGTGGACTTGGTGTCGGCATTTTTTAATGCTTGCAAGACTCGCTTTCAACGGTTTGAGATCATGCGTTTGTATAAGCAAATCTGCGTCGGAATCCTCAGTTTTCTGCCAATCTGGTCAAGTCTGTTAACAACGCCGGCTACGGCACAGTTGCGGACCGGACGCGAGCAGCGGACGCTGTATCACGACCAACTTGTGTCGCAGCAGAAGTCTAAAACCGCTGTAGCGAAAGGCTCACCATCGAAGCCCAATTCAAAAGTTGCCCAAGCAGCCTACGCAGGTGAGTCTGCGAAGTCGATTCTCGATAGCATGCCCGCTGAACAAGCCGTCGGTAGCGGCAGGGCCACGAGAACTCCGGTTCAAAACAACGCAGTTCACGGTCCAGTTAGTCACGATCCCATTATCGACGATGGATACATCTCAACCGAATCGGCAAGTGTTTCAGGAGGATGTAGTTGTGGTCATTGCGGAGGCGGTCTGGTAAGCAGTTGCAACTCAGGTTGCGATGATTTTGCTGACTTGGCGCCTACCTGCGCTGGTACGTGTGGACCGTCTGGATGTGGCGACGCGATGTTCTCGGGTCGTGGACCGCTGGCAAGTCTACTCAGCCGAATGACTGTCCGCGCAGAAGTGCCGCTGTATTGGCGCCGCGCCGCTCAACCGCCAGCGCTGGTTACAACTGCGCCAGCCGGAACCCTACAAAACGTTGCGGGACGACTGGGTGATCCCAACACTCAGATACTGCTTGGTGACAATCCGCTCAGCGATGTTGCTCATGCAGGTTTCCGCGTTACGTTGGGAACCTGGTTGCGACAAGATCGATACTACGGCTTGCTCTTCCGCTACTGGAACGCGGGTGACAAGAACGAAACACTCAACTTTAGCTCCGATCAAAACGCAATTCTGGCTCGACCGTTTCGCAACACAACCACCGGTACGGGCGTTCAAGATACTCAGTTGATTGCGTTCCCAGGCCAAAGCACCGGTAACGTTTCGGTCTCAACTGGATCCCAAGTCTATGGGCTAAACATCATGCTACGTAGATTGGCTTACCAAGATCGCTTTACACGTGTCGATTGGCTGTACGGTTACCAACACGTCAGCCTTGATGAAACGTTGTCCATCAGCAGCAACACGCTGGTCACTGGAACTCAGAACCCAGCCCTTACTGGAGCATCAATCGCCGTTAGAGATCGCTTTGCCACGCAGAACGATTTCAACGGAGTGACCTATGGGTTTATGGGCAACCGCGACTTGGGATGCTTAAGACTTGAATCGATGTTCCGTCTTGGGATGGGGAACTTGCGCCGCCAGGCGAGTGCGAATGGTTCGACAACTACGACATCCGCCGCCGGAGCTTCAGCCACCGAGGCGCAGGGCCTGCTAGCTCGCAATACGAACAGCCAACCGTTCAAGGATGACACGTTCACGGTCCTGCCCGAAGTCGGCTTCAATGTCGGCTACCGCCTTCGACCCGGCTTGGACTTTAACGTCGGCTACAATTACATGTTGGTGCCCAAAGTCCTTCAGGCGAGTCGTCAAATCGATCAGGACTTAGCGGTCAACTTATCCGATCCTTTAACGGGCAGTCTCGATCCGCAGCTTGATATCCAGCAGCGAAAATACTGGCTTCAGTCGCTCGGTTTAGGCTTGCAGTGGAATTATTGATGACAGATTCGAATCGTTCGGCTGACCCGGAGGCTGGCAGCGTCCGCCACGATGATCCGTTTGCTTGGGCTCCCATCAGCCAACTGATTGGCCTGGAAGTTCAACCACCAACCGAGGGCACGCCAGGCACCGCTGATATATTTCTGAATGTCGATCAGCGAATGCACAACCCGATGGGCATGGTACACGGCGGCATTATCTCGCTGCTCGCCGACGCGACGATGGGTATCGCATTTGGTCGCTTGCTTAGTGAAAAATTTAGTTTCGCGACGATCGAAATGAAGACGAACTACATTCGGCCAGTGAAAGAGTCGCGTCTGCACGCCTCGGCCAAGTTGATTCAACGAGGACTTCGCATCGGCTTTCTTGAGTGCCGGATCGTTGACCATCGCAGCAAACTCGTTGCGACCGCCAGTTGCACTTGCACCGTAACGTCGCTGGGATCGTAACCACCGTGGCGGACAAAAGCGGTGCGCTGCAGCACTAGTCGACGCTGGCAGCGCCGGCCACGAGAGCGTCAGGCACGAGACTGCTAAGGCAACCTGGATCACTCGCTGTCGCTGGAACCAGAGCCGGTGTCGAGTTTTGTCCATTTTCGCATCGACAGTTTCTTGATGCCGTCAGCGGTGACCGACGCATTGTCTTTCAATGTCAACGATTGAAGCTTGGGCATCGCGATCAGTTTATCGATGCTCGCATCGGTGATGCTGGTCGAACGAATGCCCAGCTCCTTGAGATTGGGCAACTTGGAAATCACTTCGACAGTTGCATCGGACATGCCCGTGATGCTCCAGATGTCGAGCAGTTCGAGTGACTGCAGCGAGGCTACGTTCTTCAGGCCTTCGTCGCTGAGTGATCCCAATTCGTGCAAGTACAGTTTCTTCAGCTTTGGCAGGTCCGTAAATAACTCAAGCGCTTGGTCATTAACATCGGGCAAGTCGCGAAGCGTTAGACGTTGTAGTCCAAGTCCCTTAAGCGCCAGCACGCCGTCACTTCCAAAGGCTTGACAGCGGAAAATTTCGAGCTGAGTGAGCTTCTTCAACTTGGCAATATGCATGCCGGACTGGCTGGTGATTTTGAAGTCTTGGATCAGCAAGCTATCAAGCTCACTGGCATTCCCCAGATACTCCATGCCACTGTCCGAAATGACGTTGCTGCGGTGCTTGAGCGCGGTCAGTTTCGGTAGCTTTGAAACCGTTTCCAACGTCATGTCGCCCGCATCCATGTTGCCGCGGAGATCGATGGCCCGCAACTCAGGCATCTTCGCGAGCTGCCGGGTGTTGAGTTCATTGAAGCGATTTTGAACGAGGGTCAGCCGCTGTAACTTCTTCAAGTCAACCAACAGTTTGAGCACTTGGTTGGTCATGTTCGTATTGGAAGAGAGGTCGAGGTCCGTCAGATTCGGAAACGATTTAACGATCGCCACCACAGTTGCATCACTGATGATCGAGTTGGTAATTGCGAGTCCGGTTAGTTGGTTGAGACCGAATAAATGAGATGCCATTTCATCATTGAGCGCGCGGCAATTGAAGATCTGCACCTTCTGTAGGTCCGTCAGCTTTCCGAATAGTGCCATGTCATCGGCTGTGATGCTCGCGCCATCTTGGATGGCAATCTCGGTGAGCAGTCCAGCTTTCTCGACGAACTTTGCACCCGCACCGATTTCAGCGAGACGCGTTTTCGCGGCCGCAACATCCTCAAGTTTCGCTGTTCCTGCCGCAACTTTTGGCGTCGTCGCTGGCGCTGGTTCAGCTTTCTCTACCTTACTGGGTTGGCCGGAAGCACTGGGTTGCCCGGAAGCACTGGGTTGCCCGGGACTGGTCTTGCTTGCCGAGTTCGAACCAGCATCCGAATTGCGCGAATTCGAATTGCTTGAATTAGAACAGCCCGAAAGAGTTAATGCGACTATCAAAGAGGCCTTGGCCAAACACGCACCCGCCATCCGATTCCGCTGACCAATCATCACATGCCTCATGTATAAAATAAGAAAAAGCAGGGGTACAGCGAACTGCACCCCTGCCGATAGTTTAACGGATTCTATTTGAGTGAAGACCTCGTCGCTTAGTCAAGCCGATAACCTTCACGATACTTGGGCTTGATAAGATCGGCTACGCCTGGAGTCTTCAGCGATGCGAGGTTGGTTACTTTCAGATTCTTAGCATCCCATTCGACCTTCTCGCCCCACTCTCCCATCTCACCATTGGCTCCACCTTTAGCAGCGGCCCAAACAGCTAGGTTTCCAAGCAGAATGGTTTCCGTCAGAGGACCGGCTCGATCAACAAAATTTGAATGACAAATCTTTGGATCGCCCGCCGCCTTGGCGCGGAACAATTCGTACATATTGTTGACATCGTTGCTGCCTTTAGATTCGGCCTTCTCATAGTCAACTTTGGCTTTCTCAACACCTAACAGCTCATATTTACCGCAGTAATCATCCGAGCTGTAGAACGAGCCTTTCTCACCAATGATGAGCACACCGCTGTTCGATACATTCTTGACGCCAACTTTTTCGAAAATCTCTGCTGGTGGCTTGTTGCCAAGTCGATCGTACCAGTAGAAAGGAATCGCGGGTCGTTCTGAAGTCGCAGGGAATTCGAACTTGATCACCGAGCTAGCTGGGTAGCTGTCGAAATCGTGACCGCTGGTCTTGGCCACAACCGAAATTGGATCTCGCAGTCCACACGAAGCGAACGGAACCGTTAGTTGATGGCAAGCCATATCGCCGAGTGCGCCGGTTCCGAAGTCCCACCAGCCACGGAATTGGAAGTCGTGATAAAGACCCGGCCAGAACTCACGGTCCGGAGCAACCCCAATCCAGCTCTTCCAATCTACTTGCTCAAGCTTCGTTGCAATTTCTTTCTTCTTCGCTTCGATGATTGCTGCCGCTTCCGCTGGATCTTCCTTCTTCGCTTGCTCAGCGAACTTGTCCATAGTCATGCGGCGTCCTGGGCCTTGATTCCACACCGGACGATTCGACCAAGCGTAAACTTCTTTCAATGTTCCAAGTACACCAGAACGCAACTGAGCAATCGCTTCACGAGAGCTATCAAGGGCTGTACCTTGGTTACCCATCTGAGTGCATACGCCGGCGTCCTTGGCAACTTGAGCCAACAAACGAGCTTCGTAGATGGTTCTCGTTAGAGGCTTCTGAGTATAACAGCTGGCACCCAATCGCATTGCAGCGAGTGTGATAGGGCCGTGCATGTGGTCAGGCGTGCTGATCGTTACGAGATCGAGCTCTTTACCAAACTTGGCAAATAACTCGCGGAAATCGGTGTACTGTTTCGCTTCCTTGAAACCATCTGCCCCTCCTTTGCCACTCAATGTCTTACGATCAACATCGCAAATCGCAACCACGTTCCCAAACATAGCGGCATGTTGCGAATCGCCACCACCCTTTCCTCCAACTCCGATACAAGCAACGTTGAGCTTTTCATTGGCCGAGCGACTGAGGGCGGTGCGCGTCCCCGCGGTCGCAAAGTAGCCGGCACCGATAAGAGTTGTCTGAACAAATTTACGACGCGATGGTTTCATCATTTTGCAAGCATCCTAATTCTTTAGGCGGGAATGGTGGTTGGACCTGTTGCGTGTCAACATCAACAAGAAGACGCAAGTCGATATCAGTCGTATTGCGAAGGTACAAGTATACTGCGAATGCCACAGGCAATCAACGATCACGGTTGTTCGATGTCAAACCGCTGTACCTTCTGTGGAGACAAGGGAGAGATGCCGTCCATTGTGGACGAAGGTCCATGCCATCTAGGGTATCTGGTTTCGTTAGAAACCGGATAGAACATGAAGTTATCTTGCGAGCACAAACCGGACCGGGGCTGCAACCTGGGCCGAAGCTTTTCTTGGCGATTGGGGCGACTTTCAGGTTCTTGACTATTGGCCTACACCAAAACAAAAACTCCATCCTCGGATCTCAATATGCTTGCATTTTCTGGACCCGACTCGCCGACCTTGAATTTACGAATAGCTAGTAAACACAGGAAATTCGGTTTCCCGAAGTCGCCTTCCAACCGTCAGGTATCAATTGTGTGGCGTTCATTTTTCTTCGCAGTCGGCACAATGTTTATCATCGTGGGCGTCGAGTGCTTGCTTATTGACAGCGCCACTCTTTCTGGTGGGCAGCCGGACACGGTTTCGGTTAGCAACACTTGGTTCGGCCCTCAGCAAATGATGGTTGTCGAACCACAACGGATTGTTCAACCACCCGAGTGGATCCGCTGGAGCTTAATCGCGTCCGGAGCAGTGGTGCTTTTATACGCCGCGACACTTCCTCGTCGATGGGGAGGAGGCGAATAAAAAGCCGCCTTTCATTAAAACCAAAAATCGATATAGGTGGTTAACAGTTGCGATTTCCACCCTAGACCGCGAAAAGTCGCCACGAATTCAATCCTAGCTCCCTTGACGGTTGCAAGTTCTACGAATAAAGTCACATCATTCATCTTTATGATGCAGCGAATTGCAGAATTAGCAATTGTGATTCTGCGACTTTAAACACTTGGTTTTGGCCAAGTGGGCGATTCTCTTGTGACAGATTTCGAAAATGCAACTTAAGAGCCTCAAAGTCTTTTGTGATGTCGTAACGCGACACAGTTTCTCAAAAGCTGCTTCGGATAACGAAATGACTCAGAGCGGCGCCAGCCAAGCTGTGCAGCAGTTAGAAGAGTTCTTGCGAGTCCAGTTGATCGATCGCAGTAAGAGACCGTTCGTCCTGACAGCCGAAGGAAATGCTTTTTACGGTGGTGCGGTGCAGCTTGTCCGCCAATTCGAGACGCTCGCCGAAGAGGTTCGATCGATCAGTCAAGAGGTCGGTGGCCGGGCTACTCTGGCGGTCATTTACAGTGTGGGGCTCAGCTACCTGCCGCATCTTCAAAAGCAACTAAAGGAACGTCATCCCCAAGCGGAACTGCGATCGCAGCTGTGTCACCCTGATGATGTTTATCGTTTGGTCGAGCAGGGTGCGGTGGATTTCGGCTTGGTTAGTTTCCCGCAGCAATCCAAAACGATCGTTGCAACACATTGGCGCGAAGAGCCAATGTTGCTTGTGGCGCCCAGCACTCATCGGCTGTCCAAGAGCCCAAAAGTGAATCCTGAAGACCTTGGGCTAGAACAACTGGTTGCTTTTGCACCGAATTTGCGGATAAGACATGAAATCGATCGCTATTTGCGGCAGCTCGGCATCACGATGCGGATTGCGGCTGAACTGGACAACATCGATTCGGTGAAGCATGCGCTTGAGGTAGAGTCGGCGATTGCATTTTTGCCTGAACCGTCCGTAAAAGAAGAGATCGAATCTGGATCGTTGGTCGCACTCAAATGTCCATGGTTAGATTTGACTCGACCGCTGGGCGTGATTCAACGACGGAACTGTATGCTCGGACGCACGGCCCGCGGAGTTATAGAGATGATTCTCGCTGACGTCGATAAACCAGACTTTCCATCAACTCAATGTGCGCAAAGCCAGCCTCATACTGATCAACCTGAAATTGGAAATACCGAGACCAGTATTAACGAAACGGCAAATAGTCCGGCGAGCGAAGCCAAAAAACGCCAAGTCGCGGTAACCTGAGTCCCGATCAACAACTCTGGTCCACACAACTCAAAATTTTGAACAGTTAGATATAGGAAACGAATCCCATGAAGCCCCTGTTTGGACTCCCTGAAGCTCATGGCCTCTATGACCCAGCCAATGAAAAAGAAAACTGCGGTGTAGGCTTCATTGCTCACATTAAAGGCAAGGCCAGCCATCAGTTCGTTCATGACGCATCGGATATGCTCATCGCCATGGACCACCGTGGTGGCTGCGGCTGCGAATCGAATACAGGCGATGGCTCTGGCATGCTGACCGGTTTGCCGCACAAGTTTCTGCGCAAGGTAGCCAAGGACGACCTCAAAGTCGATTTGCCTGAGTCTGGAAAATTTGCCGCCGGGTTGGTCTTTCTGCCACGCGATGCGACCGAACGTGCGACCTGCAAAGCGACCGTTGAAGGCTTAATCAAGACACAGGGGCAGCGATTGTTAGGTTGGCGTCAGGTTCCAACTGAAGCTAAAAAGGCCGACATCGGACCGGCTGCACTGGCCGCGGAACCGGCGATTGAACAGCTATTCGTTGGCGCTGCTGAGGGATTAGACCCCGAAGCGTTCGAACGACAACTTTACCTAATTCGCAAGCAAGCTAGCCATTTGCTCCGTACCGATAAAACGCTGAAGCAAGCGGTCATGTTCTACATGTGCAGCTTGTCGACGAAGGTCATCATTTACAAAGGCATGCTGACCAGCGCTCAGGTTTTACAATATTATCCTGACCTCCAAGACAGCGACTACGAAACGCACTTGGCAATGGTCCATAGTCGTTTCTCGACCAACACGTTTCCAAGTTGGGATCGCGCACAACCACTGCGTTTCATGAGTCACAACGGTGAAATCAATACGCTCCGCGGCAACTCGAACTGGATGAGAGCCCGTCGTGGCAACGCGGCAAGCAAGCTCTTTGGCGATGAACTTTCAAAACTCTTTCCAGTCGTTGAACCCAATTGCAGCGATAGCGGTACGTTTGACAACGTGCTTGAGTTCCTGCTAATGAACGGTCGTACACTACAGGAAGCCATGATGATGATGGTTCCTGAAGCGTGGCAAAAGCACGATACGATGCCTGAGGCCAAACGAGCGTTTTACGAATACTTCAGTTGCATGATGGAGCCCTGGGATGGCCCGGCTTCGATTGCATTCACCGATGGACAATACATCGGCGCGGTGTTAGATCGTAACGGTCTGCGTCCAAGTCGATATTACATCACGCATGATGATCGTGTCATTATGGCCAGTGAAGTTGGCGTTTTGCAAATCGATCCGGTGCTCGTCAAAACCAAGGGCCGCTTGCAACCGGGTCGCATGTTCTTGGTCGACTTTGTTGCGGGAAAATTGATCCCCGATGACGAACTAAAGAATAAATTCGCCGCTCAACGAGATTACGCTGGTTGGTTGCGCGAGCAACGCATCACGCTCGACGAACTCGCCGCGAAAGACGAGCCACACGGCTTCTATCCCGATACATTGCTATCGCGCATGCAAGCCTTTGGTTACACGATCGAAACGATGCAGTTCATGCTGCTGCCGATGATCAAAGAGGTCCGCGATCCTGTGGGTTCGATGGGCAATGACTCGGCGTTGGCATGTCTCAGCGATCAACCGCGCATGATCTATGACTACTTCAAGCAATTGTTCGCGCAGGTAACCAATCCGGCCATCGATTCGATTCGCGAAGAAGTGGTCATGTCGATCGAGTGCTACATCGGCCCTGAAAAGAACTTACTAGAAGTTACCCCTGAGCACTGCCATCGGTTGCTGATTCCGCATCCGATTTTAACCAACGAAGAATTATCCGCCATCGACCACATGTCGACCCGTGGTTGGAAGACAAAGAAGATCGACATTACTTACCCGCGCTCGGAAGGCAAAGCAGGTTTGTTGCCGGCTATCGATCGTATTTGTGCTGAAGCCGAAGCAGCCATTGATAGCGGTTTCACAATCGTGATTTTATCCGACCGTGCCGTCGGTCAAGATCGTATCGCCGTCAGCACGCTACTAGCTACCGGCGCTGTCCATCATCACTTGGTTGCACAGTCCAAGCGAACTCAAATCGGTATTGTGCTCGAGACCGGCGAAGCTCGCGAAGTCCATCATCATTGCTTGCTGCTAGGTTACGGTGCGGACGCGATCAACCCCTACCTCGCATTCGAGGCTCTCTGGCAAGCTCGTATCGATGGTCTGCTGCCTGGCGACAAGTTCGACGCCGACGAGAAAGTTGTTTACGGTTATCGTAAAGCGGTCGGCAAAGGACTTGAAAAAGTGATGGCCAAGATGGGCATCAGCACTTTGCAAAGTTACAAAGGCGCGCAGATTTTCGAGGCCCTCGGTCTTCGCAAACAAGTGATCGAAAAGTGCTTCGTCGGCACCGCCAGTCGCATTCAAGGAGTTAACTTTGATGTGCTCGCTGAAGAGATGCTTCGCCGCCATAACTTGGGTTACCCGCTCGACGCATCGCGCAAGCTGCCAACGTTGCCGAACCCGGGCGAGTTCCACTGGCGAGCCGAAGGCGAACGTCACGGATGGGATCCGCAAGCGATCGCCGACTTGCAAGTTGCCGCTCGCGCCGGCGACAAGAACGCCTACTGGCGATTTGCTGAGCACATCAACAACGACACAAAGATGAAGTGCACGTTGCGCGGACTGCTAGATTTCAAATTCGGTGCTCAACCTGAAATTCCAATCGAAGAAGTCCAACCGGCGAGCGAAATCGTAAAACGTTTCTGTACCGGTGCGATGAGTTTTGGTTCGATCAGCGCCGAGGCTCACGAGTCGCTAGCGATCGCCATGAATCGCTTGGGTGGCAAGAGCAATACCGGCGAAGGCGGAGAAGATCCGGTCCGCTTTAAACCAATGGCGAACGGAGATTCAAAGCGCTCGGCGATCAAGCAAGTCGCGTCGGGACGGTTTGGCGTTACGATCGAATACCTAACTAACGCAGACGAGTTGCAGATCAAAATTTCGCAAGGTGCTAAACCGGGCGAAGGTGGCGAGTTACCGGGCACGAAAGTCGACAAGACGATCGCTCGCATTCGCTATAGCACACCCGGTGTAGGTCTAATCAGTCCACCGCCGCACCATGATATTTACTCAATCGAAGACTTGGCGCAGCTTATTCACGATTTGAAGAACGCCAATCCAAGCGCTCGTATCAGCGTGAAATTGGTCAGTGAAGTGGGTATAGGCGTGGTGGCCTCCGGCGTGAGCAAGGCCCATGCGGAACATATCGTTATCGCTGGCGATGTCGGTGGTACCGGTGCTTCACCGCTGACAAGTATCAAACATGCGGGTCTGCCTTGGGAACTCGGTTTAGCGGAAGCTCACCAGACGCTCGTTTTAAACGATCTGCGCAGTCGCGTTGTTCTGCAAACAGACGGCGGACTGAAGACTGGACGCGACGTCGTTATCGGTGCCTTACTTGGAGCGGAAGAGTTTGGATTTGCAACGGCGCCGCTGATCACTCTGGGTTGCATTATGATGCGCAAGTGCCACTTGAATACATGTCCGGTTGGCGTCGCGACACAAGATCCCGAACTCCGCAAAAAATTCAAAGGCAAGCCGGAACATGTCGTCAACTACTTGTTCATGGTGGCTGAAGACGCCCGTCAAACTATGGCAAAGCTCGGCTTCCGCAACTTGACGGAAATGGTCGGTCGTGTCGATATGCTCGACCCACGCAAAGCCATCAACCACTGGAAATCGGACGGTCTCGATTTGACGCAGATGCTAACACCGGCGAAGAAGCTTCGTCCGAATGTCATTACCCATCAGACGATTGCGCAAGAACATGGTCTGGAACTTTCGCTGGACATGCGTGTGCTCGTGCCATCGGCGAAGGCCGCGCTCGAATCGCAAACGCCAGTGAAGATCGAATCCAAAGTCATCAATATCAACCGCACTGTCGGAACAATTCTCAGTCATGAGATCGCCAAGCGATATGGCCAAGCCGGTTTGCCAGATGACACGATTCACATAAAACTATCCGGTTCGGCCGGTCAGAGTCTGGGAGCCTTCCTGGCTCATGGTATAACGCTTGAATTAGAAGGTGATTCGAACGACTATGTCGGCAAAGGTTTGTCGGGCGGCCGAATCATAGTCTATCCTCCGAAAAATAGTTCCTTCAAAGCCGAAGAGAACATTCTGGTCGGCAACGTCTGCCTGTACGGCGCGACCAGTGGAGAAGTGTTTTTGCGGGGCCGGGCGGCCGAACGATTCTGTGTTCGCAACTCAGGTGCGACCGCCGTCGTTGAAGGCTTAGGCGATCACGGCTGCGAATACATGACCGGTGGCAAACTCGTCGTGCTCGGCGATACTGGTCGTAATTTCGCGGCCGGGATGTCGGGCGGGATCGCTTACATTTGGGATCGCACCGGCGATTTTAACTTGCGATGCAATCTCGGAACCGTCGGACTTGAAAAGATAGAGTCTTCAGAAGAAGAAACTGAAGTTCGCGAACTGATTGAGCGTCACGCGAATTACACCGGCAGTGATATGGCCAAAGAAGCCTTGGCAGACTGGCCGACTTTCTTAAGCCAATGTGTGAAGGTCATGCCGCTGGATTACAAGAGAGTCCTCGAAGAACTTCGCAGAGCCAACGAAACGATGGCGGTCGGTGCTAACTAAACGAGTGTCGGCGTTCGGGCCGCGAAAATATCGGGTTGTAGTAAATTGGCGGAGCGGAAGGCGTCAATGAAAGCAGGTCTTTAGCGGAGCGAAAAACCAGCAAAAA
>JANNNN010000790.1:0-2897 GCA_031398555.1 Planctomycetia bacterium
CGGCGATGAATGCATCGCGCATTTTTAGGTTGATAAAACCAGGCCCCGCGATTTCAGGAGGTTCGCAAATATCGTCGATCTGTAAACGTTCAACCAATCGGCGAGCAATATCCAGCGGCTTCAGTCCCAGCGGCTTTGCAAGCGGCATGGCAATGTTGGCTTGATAGTCGCCCAGCTGAGGTTCTCGGGATAGTGAAATTCGCTGAGCGGGGTCCACGGGATTATCAACCCAGCCCGTTAGTGCCTGCTCAAATCGACTGCGAATCAACGTCAGAATTTGCATTGGAATGCCCATTTCGTTTTAAAACGAAGGAATGCGAAAGAGGTATCCACACCGCGCGCTTCGCGTTAATGCACAAAGCGGCTGGGATGTTCTATTATCTATTCAGCGAAGCGCGACATTTGCGCGGAAGCTTGCTCAACTATTTCAGCGATATCAACTGCTTTGCCATCGCCCCAGAGCGACTCGAGGTCATAGAATTGCCGAGTTTCTTCGTCGAACAAGTGAACCACAACGCTACCGAAATCAAGCACAATCCAGCGGCTTTCTTCGTATCCTGAAACACTTAAGCGACGCTCGCCAAATTCCGTTTTCATAACGCGATCGATTTCCGTAGCCATCGCCGACAATTGGCGGCGACTAGAGCCGGAAGCAATAATGAAATAATCGAACAGAGAGGTGTGCTCGGTCAGATCCAAAACGACAATATTCTGGCCACGATTCTCGGCAGCGGCCCTAACAATCGATTTCGCCAAACGAAGCGAGTGCTCCAATTGCTCAGGAGGCACTGGAATGGTTGTGTTTTCAATATCGAAAACGTCTCTGGCTTTGATGGTAGGTTTGTCGTCTGGCTGGGTCATGAAGGTTTGTCGGTCAGTAGCTCTAGAATTGCTGATACTGGGCCATAGCTGGTACGGGGCCAGGAGAGGCTTGCAGGGTTTTGAGGATTATAACCGATAAAAGCATTTTCGCGCAGCCTGCTCAATGTGGTGGGATATTTCAATAGTTCCCTCCTGTCAGAGACCACTAATTCGGCGCATGGACGCCGCGACCCTCCTAGGTGGATTCATAAGAAGCCGAGGAAACGTAGTTCCAACGGTTTTTGACGCAACCCCCCGTTACAAAAAAGTCAGAGCCAGCGGTCTGATCCACTTAGCTATCAAGGCGAAAATACCGCTACATATAGATTCTGCTACCGAGATCGGTCTCAAAGAGGCTTTTGGTCAAATCTTGCGGTCGACTTTGCCGATAAAGTAGACTGTAACGCTTCCCAAACTCTAACACGAAGTTGCAGGCCCACTTGTTCAATTCGGGGAAATCGCTCGACCCGTCCGATTGGGACGCTCTTCGGGAACAAAGCCATAAGATGCTGGACGACATGCTTAATTACGTCGCCCAGATTCGAGATCGGCCGGTATGGCAACCTGCGCCTGAATCGACCGAATCCATTTTCAAAAGACCGCTTCCGGTCAAATCTACGAGTCTATCGGAGGCTCATGACACCTTTTTACAACATATTCTTCCGTATGCGGTCGGCAACGCACATCCAGGTTTCATGGGTTGGGTTCACGGCGGAGGCTCTACCGTTGGCATGTTAGCTGAAATGCTTGCCGCCGGTTTAAATGCAAACCTCGGAGGCCGAGATCACATTCCGATCGCCGTCGAGCAGCAGGTCGTTTCGTGGATGCGCCAGCTTTTTCAGTTTCCCGCCACAGCCAGCGGATTGTTCGTAACTGGGTCTTCCATCGCTAACTTCATTGGCATCCTGGTAGCCCGGACCGCCAAGATAGGGACCGATGTTCGCGCTGTAGGTTTGGCTGGACTTCCACATAAGTTGACTGTCTACACATCAGTCGGCGCTCATGGCTGTATTGCACAAGCCTTGGAGCTAGCTGGTATCGGTTCCAATCAGCTCCGCAAAATTGGGGTTAACGATCGTCATCAGATGAATCTCAACGACTTACAAAATGCGATAGCCACCGACCGAGCGGCTGGCGCCATTCCATTTTGCGTGGTGGGCACATCGGGAACGGTAGATGTTGGCGCGATTGATGACTTGGCAGGCATGGCTACAATCGCAAAGCGCGAACAGGTGTGGTTTCATGTCGATGGTGCGTGCGGTGCGTTGGGTATGCTTTCACCGCAAATTGCTGATAAGTTGCAAGGTATTGACCAAGCCGACTCGATCGCTCTCGATTTTCACAAATGGGGCCAAGTCCCATACGATGCGGGCTTTATCTTAATTCGAGATTCGCAAATTCATTACGACACTTTCGCTTCACCCGCGGCGTACTTGAGGCGTGAAACGAGCGGTATGGCTGCTGGATCACCTTGGCCATGTGATTTCGGACCCGACCTTTCGCGGAGTTTCAAGGCGCTCAAGGTTTGGTTCACGTTGCAGGTATACGGCGCGGATCGATTGGGGGAAATGATGGTCCAGACTTGCGAACTGGCAAGCTATCTCGCCAGACGCATTGCGGAAAGTCCCGAACTGGAGTTGCTCGCTCCGGTCTCTCTCAACATTGTCGCTTTTCGTTATCGCAGTCAAGCGGCGGATCGGGTAAATGCCGAGATTGTTATTGCCATGCAAGAGTCGGGTATAGCCGCTCCATCATCAACCGTTGTGAATGGCCACTTCGCGATTCGAGCCGCCATTTTCAACCACCGCACTACGCAGCAAGAGATTGACAAACTCGTTGACGCAACACTTAAGTTCGGTCGGCTTTTTTCGCAACGCATATCGAATTCCGACCCCATTCAAACACCAACAGACGACTCATCAATATGAATACGAACGCAAGTGAATGTGATTCACGCTCGCTTCTGGGACTTGCCAAGATCATGCGACTGGCCTTTAACGGCGACAATCTCGCGCAGCTTACTGCTCAACTGCTTG
>JANNNN010000600.1:0-18848 GCA_031398555.1 Planctomycetia bacterium
ATCGAACATTTTCTCAGGCTTGCCGTCAGCTCTCAGTTCGTCTTTGATCTTGCTCTCGATAGTAGCTAGAACTTCAGGTGTCAGTTGAAATCGGCTGACGTATTGCGGCACGTTCTTCAGCGGCTTACCCAATCGAGTAAGATCTTCGTTTTCAATTGCGATTCGGCTGCGGAAAGATTCTGTTTCCTTTTCCACCAAATCTGCATCAAATTCCGAGTAGTGCATAATCGAAGGATTCATGGCGGCGATATGCATTGCCAAACTGCGGAAGAACTGATCTGCATCCGGCTTGCCGCCATCTTTGAACGCCAGCAGCACACCGATCTTGGCACCCGTATGGATGTAGGATGCAAGATGTTCGCCCGACAGTCGATGGAACGCGGATACGACGATCTTTTCGCCGGTCTTGCCAGTCTGATCGACCAGTTTTTCCTGGACAGTCATGGCTTCAAACGGTAAGGCCATCAGTTGATCTACCGACTCGACTTTGTTTTCGAGCCCCAATTTCGCCAGCTTGTTAGCGAGTTCGACAAAGCCTTCATTCTTGGCAACAAAGTCTGTTTCACAACTGAGCGCGAGCACAACGCCAGTCTTGCCGCTGCTCTCTAGTAGCGTGACGACAACGCCCTCATCGGTGTCCTTGTCAGCCCGCTTTGCACTAACTTTCTGTCCATGTTTACGAAGATACTCAACCGCACCTTCATAATCGCCGTTTGATTCTTGGAGTGCCTTCTTGCAGTCCATCAAGCCTGCACCTGTTGACTTACGCAGTTCCGCTACGGCACTAGCTGAAATACTCATCGTTTCCCTTTTCGCATTGCATTCTGAGGCCCGTAATGAACGAGCGATTTCTGTGAGATGAAAGTGATCAGTCAGTTTATGCAGTCGCACAATCCTATCTGATATCACGTCTTATATAGCAAAGTTAAATGGCTGAATTCGCGTCGAAGAACCGTCGCAACTGGGCCGGACTTTCGTCGGCCCAATTCGGCAACTGCTCAAAATCCGCGACTAAACGCCTGCTTCAACTTTTTGCAGTTCTTCAGGAGTCATCGCGGGGATGTTGGACGCACCACCACGTTGCTTTTGAACTTCAGGGTTTTGCGCCTTGCCAGCCAAAACTGCGTCCGCTAGTTGACCGATGATCAATTCGATCGAACGAATACCGTCGTCATTGCCTGGAATCGGCAAGTCGATGGATTCTGGATCGGAATCGGTATCGATTAACGCGACCGTGGTGATACCCAATCGCTTGGCTTCGCGAATTGCATTCTTCTCTTTGCTTGGATCCACGATGACAAGGCATTCGGGAATTCGGTTCAGGCTTCGAAGACCGTTCAAGTTGCGATAGATCTTGCGGTACTCTCGATTCAGTGCCGATTGCATCTTCTTCGAAAACGTATTGATTTCGTCCGTGCTCATGATCTTTTCGAGTTGCTCGAGACGAGTCAGTCGGCTGCGAATCGTGCGGAAGTTTGTCAACGCACCACCCAACCAACGCTCGGAGACAAACGGCATGCCGCAGCGAAGCGATTGTTCTTGAATCGTTTCCGACGCTTGACGCTTGGTTCCGACGAACAAAACCAAGCTACCGCCTGCAGCGACTTGATTCAGATACTTCTTGGCTCGTAAAAGCCCTCGAAGTGTTTCGCGGATATCGAGAATGTGAATCGAGTTCTTCTTACCATAGATGTAGGGTGCCATCTTCGGATTCCAGCGACTAACGCGGTGTCCGAAATGCACGCCGGCTTCGACCAATTTCTTTACAAATTCCGGTTCCATCAATCATTCCTTCTAGTCTGCTCGCCATGCATTCGCCAACCGTTTGGCATGCACAGGTTCCGATAGTGGGAAACCTTCGGCTTTTACGAGACCGATTAAAAAATTCTGTCCAACTTCGGGACGTGTTGCCCAAAACTACTAGTTCAGAGCGCCTACGAGCGGCCACTCAGCGACAACCCCAAAGCATACCGAACTCACCCCAGTTTCGTCAACGCATGTTTAACTAGCGAAAGCCACCGGAATGGGGTGCGGAAATCGATTTTTTCCGGAATGCAAACCCGAATCTGAGATGTTTGGGAACTGGTTCACAGCGAGCTGGATCTCTGATTGGTGGTTGAATGGCCCGTGCTCGCAGGGCGCGGTCTTGCCGTACACCGACCGTGGTCGGTATGGGCTACGATAGTAACCCGAACCGTCAGCGGGGCGCGGCTGATTGCTCGCTAACGCTTCGGGTTACTCTAAAATCAGCAAGCCCTCGACGTCTTCCGCTACCTCAAAAACCCCCAATGCAGAGGTCCCAAATGGCATTCAAAAAATACGTTCTAACCGTCGTGACTTTGAGCTTTGTGGTAATGCTTTCCCAACACGCGGCTGCACAGATTAGCGGCAATCGCGCAACGGAAATGTCGATAACTCAACAGCTGACTCCATTGTCGGTCGCTGCTGCCAACTCACACATTTCCATCGAAGGAACATGCCAAAAACGAGTGACGCCGACTTCCATGCGACTTATTTGGGCCGTGACAGCCGAAGAGAAAGAGGCTGCCAGTTGCCGAAAGTCGACCGAGGCAAAGGTGCAAAAGACGACTGCGGCGTTGGCTGCACTTCGAATCGGAAAGGACAAAATCTTTGAAGATTTCATCTCGGCGATTCCTCGATTTGAATGGGTCGAAGGCCAACAGGATACGCTAACCGAAACTCAATCTGGTTATCGCATGCAAACCAATCTTCATATCGCGGTTGAGACAAATGAACAAGCCATCCGAGTCATTGAAGCGGCCTTGAACTCGGGACTAACCGATTTGATCGGGGTCGACTACACAGCCGATCTTACGCAAGCACAAAATGACGCGAGGCTCGGCGCGATCGCAGCCGCAAAAAAGAAATCGGAAACACTCTTGAGCGCAGTCTTCGACGAGAAACCTAAAGCGATCAACGTCCAGGAACAAACCCATGTCCGACTTCCTGCCGACATGTACAACTCATTTGAGAACGTCGCAGCCAACAATTTAATGACGCGCTATGACGACCGCCGCAATCGCATCTTCGCGTACCGGCCAACGAACACGTATTATGCCGGTCAAACAAAAGCGGCCGACGACAAGTCCTACGCGCTGCCTATGAAGCCGGAGATAGTCGTCGAGTCAACGGTGGTCATTTACTACCAGTCGCCTTCCACTCGACCTGCCATGGATCCAAGACAGGATTGATTTGTCCGCCGAGCCCTCTTCAAGTTAGAATAGAAAATTGTCTCTTCCCATGGGGCTTCTCGATTGCAAAGGTCGACTCGATTTGAAACGCACTCGTAAGTCCATCCGAAAACGCTGGATCGATTGGCTCAATGCCGACCGAGGGCGTCGCGATCAGCTGACTGGATTTGCGTTCAGCTGCTTCGCTCATTTGGTATTGGTTGCTCTACTCAGCCTGCTTGCCGTTGGGACGGGATCGATCGAACTGAAGTCCTTGCTGCTCGATGTTTCAACCCTCAACACGGACGATGAGTTAGTTCTGATCCCAGCCAGCGATTGGCAAGCGACCGTCGATTTGCCTGAATCGCCCTCCGAAGCTGAACCGACATTTGTGGAGTTGCCCAATCTATCGGAGTTGTCCGTTTCGGCTGGCGGTGCTCCAGAACAAGTGGCACCTACGCCACAAGAAACCGCCCAGATCTCAAGTGTTCAGGGATCTTCAACTCCGTCAACAGAGCAAGAACCAAAATTCGGCACTCCTGCACTAGCTAAGGCTGTCATACAAAGTCGAGTTTCAAAAGCTGGTGGCAAGAAAGGTGAAGTCCAGTTCGCATTGGCTTGGAGAAACGTGAATGATATCGATCTGCATGTCATTGCACCGTCTGGCGAACATATCTCGCACGTTCATCGACGCTCAAAGTGTGCCGGGATGTTGGATGTCGACATGAATGTTGAAGGCGAAAGTGAAGAGCCGGTAGAAAATGTTCGCTGGATCACCCATGCGCCGCCGGGTCGTTACACAGTCTTGATCAACTTCTTCAAGCTCAATTCCGAAGGAGTGCGACGACCACGACGCCAAAGTCCCTATCAATTGCTCGCTCAACTCGGCAGCGAGTCTCTAATGCATGAAGCCGTTGCAGGCCTGGGTGAACAGCAGGTTACAATATGGCGGTTTCAGTACATTCCTGATTCGTTCCCTTCACTTGAACGGGAGCAATTACACAAGCAGCTCGAACTGCTCCAGGCACAAGAAGAATCCTCAGCGACTCCTATGCTTGTGCAAGCCAAAGTCGCTGAGGGACAATTTCGCCAGCGGATCCTGCAAACCATTGTTCAGTCCTACCCACACACGGATGCAGCCATTGAAGCCATGCAGTTGATGGAAGGTGAAGTCGTCAAACGTTCATCGAACCGTTAACCCGCGTGGCGGATGCTGCCAGCATCCGCGCTGACGCTAGCAGCGTCAGCCACAATATGCCTACCGACCGCTCAATCCGGCTGCCGAGCGCATCATATTCACACACTCGCGGCGGCTTTCATCAGTCGCAAGTGATTCAGCCGTCTCAAGCAACCCGCTCCAAGATGTGTTCCCCTTGTGAGTGCTATTGCGAAGCAGCATCGCGAACTGGGCTACCGACGCGGCCCATTTAAAATCTTGATCCGCTTCACTAAACGGTTTGTTAGCGTCGACCAACGGGAAGGTTAACAACTTACTCGTATCCCCTTCTGGCTGCTTGTAACGCAAGTTGACGGCGAGCAGTTCGTTGTGGCCTTCGTCATTCGGCTTGGCAGGTTGCTCAGCGGCTACTTCCGACTTGCGCCTTTGATAACGCAAGCCTTCAGCCGGTTGGACTTTGGCGGCACCAATCGGTTCGATCTCGTAAAGAGCCGTCACCCGATGTCCGGCTCCGATCTCACCCGCGTCTTTCTTGTCGTTTGCAAAATCTTCGTTAGCAAGCTTGCGGTTTTCGTAGCCGATCAAGCGGTACGAAGCGACGCGCTCAGGATTGAATTCGACTTGGATCTTTACGTCCTTAGCCACAGTCATCAAGTTGCCGGCGAGCTGCTTGACCATCTGTCGTTGAGCCTCGCGGCGCGAGTCGACAAAGCCGTAGACGCCATTTCCCTTGTTCGAAATCTGCTCCATCATCGCATCGTTCGTATTGCCCATACCGAACCCAAGCACCGTCAAAAACACTTTGCTCTTTGCCTTCTCAACCACCAGGTTCACCAGCCCATCAGTGCTCGTTGTCCCAACATTGAAGTCGCCATCGGTACACAGGATTACACGATTGACGCCGCCAGGGACAAAGTGATCGCGAGCGATATCGTAGGCAAGTTGAATACCTTGGCCCCCGTTTGTTGAACCGCCCGCATTCAATCGATCGAGCGCACCCAGAATCACATCTTGCTTCTCGCCTGTAGTGCTTTCGAGCACACACCCGGCTGCACCCGCGTAAACCACCATCGCCACGCGATCGTTTTCGCCTAGTTGCTGAACCAGCATCCGCATCGATTCTTTGACAAGCGGCAATTTGTTGGGTTCGTCCATCGATCCCGAGACGTCCAGCAAGAACACGATGTTCGCTTTAGGCCGCTCGTTGATATCTATCTTCTTCGCTTGTAGCGCGATGCGAACCAATTTGTGATCGGTACGCCAGGGGCAAGTCGCTACTGCTAGGTTGGCCGCAAAAGGATCGTCACCTTGTGGTCCTGCATATTCATATTCGAAGTAGTTGATGAACTCTTCGACTCGCACTGCATTGGCTGGTGGCAGTGAATGCGATTGTGTTAAGAACTGTCGAGTCTTTACGTACGAGGCCGTATCGACATCTATTGAAAAAGTTGTCAGCGGATCGCTTTCGACGAACTTGAATGGGTTTTCATAGATGGGTGCATAGCGGTCGGTGCCGAGTTCCCTCGTCGAAGGTTGCCTGCCGTACCTTTCAAGCACTTTGTGGTCGAGTCCCGCGAATGGTTGCGAATCGTCATGAAGTCTGTCCGGTTGAGGCGAGTCTGAAGCTGGCGGCAATGTCGCAAGCGACATGGTCGTACCACTACCCATACCATAGGCGCGAGACTCACCGACTTCTCCCATACCGCCTCTCGTACCACCCATCATTCCGCCACCCCTCATGCCACCTGCGCTGGACGCCGGCAAACTTTCGGAAATAGCTGGTTTGTTCTCTTTCGCGTCGCGGCTGCCACCGGGTTGAGGATACCCTAGTCCGACTTCCGCGTCCTTAGCCTTAGACTCGAGATATGGGTTCACTTGCGGGGCGGAGTCTTTGCCGGCCTCAAGGTATGGGCTATCAGATTGCCCCATTGTTTCTTTTTTTAATCTATTAATTCTATCAACTAGCTCATCTACATACCCTCCTGGTGCGGGCTGATCATTTTCAACGCCGGCGAGCGCAACATTCGGGCGCACGCGTTCCACCTCAACAGCGGGCCGCTGCACGACATCTTTAACGGAACCATCCACGGCTGGATCAGAGCTGCGCGTCATGTTGCTGCGCGTCATGTTCTTTTCCGTGGGTGAACTCTGAAGCGAACTAGTAGCGCGCGCCGATGCAACGTCTAAGTTCTTTGCCGCAGCGAACTCGGAACTTGGAGCGACTTGCAACTCACTTTCCTCCGTAAGTTCTGGCAAACTAGTCGCCGGGACTTGCGCACTCGATGTCGAGGGTCGGACAACTTGCAACTTGCTCAACTCCGCCTTAGCCTCCTCAAGCGATCGTGTCAGTACACGATTCTTTGCTTCTGCTGTGGCAATTCGTTGTGCATCATCTGCATGGGCAAGCACATCGGTAGGCTGCGCGAAATAAGTTTGCACCGAAGGCGCTGCGAGAACTACCGCGAGTAATAGTGAACCAGCCATCGCGATTAGCCCCACTGCTCGCGCCCAGTTTGTTTTCACGTAGGCTATTCTACGGAAAACGACTGGATCTTTTGCCGAAGGAGTTAAAAACGAATCCCCCGATTCGCTTGCCGCAGCAACTGGAGCGAACGTTGTCGGGTCGATACCAGCCGTTTCGTTTTTGTACAACTGAGTCACTTGCGTGATCGTCTCGCGTATTGCAGTTATCTCAGCCGCCAGCGACGGATCGCTGTCAGCAGCTAAGTGAATCTGTGCCGCGACGTCGGGTTCGAGTTCATCGAGCACAAACGCAGTAAGTTGCCATTGCTGCCAAGGATATTTTTCAGTGGACATAAGTGGGTCCTTTGATTTGAATTTTGAGATTTGAGATTTAACGGTGTTTGCCGCGACTTTTGTGAGCCGACGGCGCTAGCCGCAGGCCTCGAAGTAGTCGTCGTTCGGAATCGTTGTCCTAACCAATGCTATGAAAACCGCGTAGAAGTTGGATTGGAATTGGACTAGGTCGTAATGTCTTTGCCGCCTTACTTCGACACCCGCGGCTAGCGCCGTCGGCTCACATCACCCGCTTGCAGCGGCGCACTTCGCCCGCTTGGGCAGGCGCACTTTGCTGAAGACGGCGGACTAGTTGTTCGCGGCTAGCCGCGTTCGCAACTGCGAAATGGCCTGATGCAAGTGGTAACCAACATTGGTGATGGTCAACCCAGTGACTTCAGCGATCTGTCGATAGCTCAGGCCATCATGCAGTCGCAAACGCAGCACCTCTTGCTGCTGCTCGGTGAGCTGGCCGACGCCGGCTCGCAATTGATCCAGTTGCTCACCCTCTACAGCTCGATGATCGGGCTCATGACCTACTCGATCCTGTAAACTGGCAACATCAGTACCTGTGTGAATAGCAGTCATACGTCCCTCGCGTCGCAATAAGTCGATAGCTCGGTTTCGACACGTTCGGTAAAGCCAGGCCGTCGCGTGCGGCTCGATATCCGGCCACCCTTCTTGGCATAACTTTACAAACGCGTCTTGCACAATGTCTCGAGCCGCTTCGAGGTCACCCCACATTTGCCTGCGAACGTACGCAACCAGCCTCACTTCCAGCCGTGCGAACACCTCGGCCACCCAGTGGGCAGGCGGTGTCGTCGGCGAGTCCGTTCGCTCCGGTTCCGTTTCCCGGATTTGGCCATTACCTAGGTTTTTCGCATCGTCTGTGGAGTGCATCAAGCGGGCTCCGTGTTGAGAAAAGCGGCAGCTTCCTGCCTGCCCACAGTAGTTAACGCCGTTACTATAGATTTATTAGCCCGACAGGCAGAACTTTTGTTAAATTTATTTCTGTAGCTATCTTAATGAAAGGCGAGTCCGCGTTTCGTGGTGGTAGCTTTAATCATTGAGGCAGCCAGCATCAAACTTGCGTCTCGTAAAGCATTTACGCTCGTAGAATTGCTGGTGTTGATTTCGATCACCAACTCCGTTTCACTGGCAAGCCAGTGGCACACACTGAACTTGCAGTTCGCGTCTATTCCGCAGAAATCACTAAACTCTCACCCATCATCCGCGCTAACGCGATCTGCCATCGTTCAAACAGGCTGGCTGTGTCCACATTGAATTTCTTGCGATCCAATATCAGCCAACGCATCCATTGCAAAGCCGTTAGCAAAGTACCACTGCGGTCCAGCAATTCCACTCGCTCAGGATCAACCGCAGGCTCCGCTTGCCGCCGATTGTAAGCCTCAATTGCTTCCATTCGTACATCGAACTCAAACGGGTGCAGCGATCCTAACATCCGTGCCAAGTCCGCGGCCGGTTCGTCCATTCGAACTGTACCAAAGTCAATGAAGCCGCTGACTCGCTCGCCTTCAAACAGTAAATGGTCGCTCCAAATATCGCGCAGTACCGGGTGAAGCGATACAATGTCTGCGTGTGCTCGCTGAAGTTCCTCCAGTAATCGAGGTCCGCGTGAATGCAACATCCGAACCGTCGACATGCAGGCCGCAGCTTCTCCTGGCCCTCGCACGTGGGCACCCACTTGTTCAACTAAATCACGGATCCCCAACCATTCGCTGAGCATCTCAATGCGCTGCCTGGTGCTGGGACTAATGGTCTGCTCGTGCAAGAAATCAAACCAAACGCCATGCAAGTCTGCCAAAGAACCAATGGCCGATTCAAGCTTCTCGCGACTAGGTTGTCGAATGTAATTTGCCTGCCCCGGCATCCACTGCGTTACTTCCCACAAGCATTCACCAACCAACCAAAAGCTTGCACCAGAATGATCGCTATAAATCTTTGGTATAAACGCCAGCCGCTCCGCTGCACACTTTAGTGCGTTATGGATAAATTGCAGTCGTAGCGGTGTTGGATGAGTGGCTGACCACTGCCTCAAGCACAGTGGACCAAACAGACTACTTTGGCACCTCCAAACACGCGCACCGCTTAACCCGCCCGCTATCGGCTTCGTCGATTGAATTGCAAACTGCGAAAGTGTCTGCTCAGCGAACTTGACCGGGATATTTGTGTCGAGTGGCATTGAATCTATTCTGCTCTCAGTCCAGCCAAAATCGGCAACTTCATTGCTGTTCGAATGGCCAGTGTCGCCGATAAGAAACCGATAAAAAGGACCATCACAATCATTACAAACGGTTGCACCAAACTTGTCTGTGGACCGACCTCGATGATGTAAGGCACAATGGCGATTGCAGCCGCCAAAATGCCAATCAGCATCCCACCTCCCAGTAACAGCCCAGTTTCCAGTGTCAACATTTTGGCGATACGCGAATCTGAGAATCCTACCGCTCGCATGAGCGACAGTTCCCTTCGCCTTTCAATAACACTCCGCGTTTGAACCGCCGCTAAACCAAAAGTGCCCAGCAACAGCCCCAGTGCGCCGAGCGATTGAAAGGCGCTAATGTATGTGTTCTGAACACTGAGCAGGCGACTGAGCACTTCAGAACTTGAAACTACATCTAAGCCGTCATCGCTCCAACCGCTTTCCAGAGTCTCCATAGCAACCGTCGGTCCAGCTTCGCCACTGCGTACCAGAAAGAACTGAAATCCGCTAAGCGTTGGGAACAGCGTTTTGAAATTTGATTCGCCAATCAACAATCGACCTTGCAAGACACTGTTTGATAACAAGCCGACTGTTTTGAAGAACACCCACTTACCGTCGAAACTCAGCTTGGTGATCGAACCGATCGACGCCCCTTGGTGCAAGCTCCACTGCGCTGTGTTTTGATCCAGCACCACCGGTATCGGGCTCTCCTCCGTCCCTTGCGCCGAGTCTTCAAGCGGCGACCATGGCGAATCTTTATTCAGTGCGCCAGCCCATTGAAATCGCACGCTGGCGTCGGACGCTTTTTCAACTTCGCTTAACTGCTTTGGAATGCCGAGTACAGTGGGCTGTGCGACTTGGAACAGGTTATTGCAGCTCGCATCCTCACCTAATCGGGCTCGCAGACTTACAATTGTCGTGTCAGCGATAGGCTTGGCCTTATTGCCCATCGCTTCCTCGCGCACGTCCTTCAACGCGATATTGCGATAGATTGGCTGAGAACTTTCTGCCATCAAATCAAAGCCACCATACCCTTGAACCGTTGGGGCCATCTGAAACACACCCATCGAGGCAATTAAGAAAGTCGCCACCGAAAGCAGTCCCAGACTGAGCACGCTTCGCAATGGATTTCGACACACTGCCAACCATGCAAGCCAAAACAGCCCCGCGTTCGCCGGATTCGGCTTTACAGCCCCCCGCGCAGTTAGCCACTCTCGCGCTGCCAAGAGCGCACCGCACAGCAGCAGCATTCCGCAACCGAAAAAACACCCAGCCCGTGCCATGCCGGTTTGCCCCAACGCAACTATGCTCAATAGCAACGCACCCGCGACGCACATACCAGCAATCAACAGCATGCTGCGACTCGCATGCCGCGCGCCTGTGTTTGTATCGCCTGAAGATCCTCGCAGTAAATCAAGCGGCGCAATGCGACACAATTTGCGCAGCGTCCCGTAAATCGTGACAAGACTAGCTAAGGCTCCACACGCCGCACCGATCACCAAGCTGAGTGGCGTAAAACTAAACTTTAGGAACGCAACCGATATTGCCCCAAGCCACCACGATTCTAAACCTGCGATCATTAACCGAGCATACAGCAACCCAAGAAGAACTCCCGTAACAGAGCCAATGAGCGATACGATTGCAACTTCACGAACAAGTAAACTGCGCACTCGCTGGGGTGAGTATCCTTGAGCGAGCAGCAAACCGATTTGGCCTGTTCTTTGCTGAACTCCCAGACGAAACAAAAGCGAAACTAACAATAGCGCTGCCACAATTACAAAAAAACTGAGCGATAAGAAAAGCATATCGAACGGTGTCGTACCCGAAGCGGATTTCAATTGCTGTTCGCGAAACGGTTGGAATACAAAGCCTTTCTGCTGCTTTGTTACCAGCAAAGCGCTTTCGATCTCGGCTCGTAGCGCGTTCAGGGCTTTGACATCCTGGCTCTCAAAGCGCATCGAAGTCGTGCTGCCGAAGCGACTTCCAAATAGCTTTAATGAAGAGGCATCCTCGTATCGCAAGAAAACTTTCGGCGTCAAACGATGGTTATTCCAATAGGCGTCATCAACTTTGCGGACCTTTCGATTCGTCTTGAATGGAAGATCCCAATTGTTAATCGAATCCTGATCCGTGACGCCGGGAACCTCGGGCGTTAAATTAGGATCGTTGAAAACCGTTAGACGCCGCGAATATTTCGCCAATGAGTCTCCACGATAAGGCTTTTCCGGTTCTTCGATAGGCACAATGCCAGCCACGACGAACTGCTCATTGACTTCGACTTCGCGACCATCGACAGTCTCTGGTTCGAAGTAATTCAATTGAATCAAGTCACCAGCTTTTACTTTCAGTTGATCTGCCAACCAAGAGTTGAGCCAACAGGGGCGCTTGGCAAGGCCTTTTAGAGTTACAGTGGCAAGTCCCTCTAGGTCTATCGATTTGCTGTTTTCTATGCCCGCAACGATTGAGTACGGAACTTCACTCGACGCATCCAGTTGCCCTGTTGCGTCAACGCGATAAACCGCGTTGGCCAAGTATGCCATGATCCGCTGAGAGCCTGTCCCCAACTTCGATTCAACCGCTTGCACCGTTTCGTTGTCAAGGATCAGATCCTTTGACGAAAGTTGATAGTAATCGTATACCACCGACTCAGCCGCTCCCTTATCTACCGGCACATCCATCTCAGCATCTGGAAACGCACGTCGATGTTGATCGAGCTGAAGCCCAAAATCTTCGAGACTCGGATGAAGCTGCTCGCTTAAAAAATCGCATGCCTTAGAACCCGAGAAGTCTTTCTCGTCGGCTGCGACCCAAGCGGCATTAATTGTCCCGCCAGACTCCAAGGCCATTTGAAGGCTCGGCAATCCAACGAAGATGTTTTTGGGAACCGATTGCCCAGCTCTCAAGCTGAGTCCCCCAATCGAATCATCTGGAAGTACCGCCATTATTTTCTGCCGCGGCATGTTGATGGACGCGTCATCTTTGCGTCCTAATGGATTGTCGGCTGGCACTCCAGTGTTTTTCTCAAATCTCAGCGTAAGCTCATCACCCACTTTGAGATTCAGCTCACTTGCCAATCCCGCGTTGATCGCCACCTGATCCTCGGCGAGTTCCGCGACAGAAAGCGAAGGGGTGCTCGCCAGATTCCAAAACGCAGATTCAACGCCGAGCACTTGGACCTGTGAGGCACGAAGCAGTTCTCCGTCATGCCGCGATTCAACAGTTGCTGAAGGCAGAATGATCGCAGGTTTTATAGCTACTTTTTCCGGCGTCGAAACTGCGGCGATGCAGTCAGGCTTGAAGAAAGTTCGGGACTGCAGCACGCCTTGAAGATTGCCGAGTCGATCAACAACCAGCCCGCGCAGACTACCGCGAACCGAGTCTCCCACCACTAACGCACCCACGATGACTGCCGTTGCTGCCGCGACACCTGCACCAACGGCAAGATGGGATCGAGCAAAATACCTAAGTGAATGACTGATTAGACTCCAAGGGCTCATCGATATATCCTGACAAAAAACGGGAGACCGAGGCTCGGCTGAGCAAGTCTCCCCAACTTGTTAGACCTACCTGTACCTGCCGTCTTACATCGGTTGCTCGATTCAGCTCGGGCCCACAAGTTCACATTCACAAGTACATTGACGTCGCATTGTTGCGCCAAGACAAGCTCGGCTCCCGAGTCTTCTCAATGACGACCAACCTAAGAACCCAATTTCACCTGCAGCTTCACTTCTTCAGTCCCGCGCTTGACGGTCACCTCGATCGTATCGCCGACTTTCTTGGAGCTCAGTGCGCGACGCATCTCTCGAGCGTTTGCAACACTGGTGTCACCGATTTTGATAATTGTATCACCAGGCATAACACCACCCCCGGCAGCGCCGCTACCTTCGGTTACCGTTTGCACAACAACGGCCTCCGCATTCGTGTCCATTTGAATCCCCAAGGTAACGCGTGGCCTCGCATTGGCGCGGCCAACGTCAGCGATATCGGAGATTTTAAGCAGCTTTGGACGCTCTGCACGCGTTGCGAGATCCATGACCAGTCGATCCACCATATCCGCAATCTGCTGCATCCCCTCGATATTAATTTTGTCAAAGTCGTCGCTGGGGCGGTGGTAATCGTTGTGCAGCCCCGTAAAGAAATGGAACACTGGAATATTAAATTCATAGAAGCTCGAATGATCGCTTGGCCCAAAACCGGCAGCTTGCTTGTCGAGTCGGAACTTGGAACTCTCATTCAGCTTATCCATCAGCGGATCAAAACCTTCGGCGGTGCCGGTCCCATAAACGGTCAAACTGCCATCGGTCAAGCGACCAACCATATCCATATTTACCATCGCGACGGTTTGTTCCAGCGGCCACCGAGGACTGCGAACGTAGTGCTTGCTGCCTAGCAAACCTTTTTCTTCGCCGCTAAAGGCCATAAAGATAATTCCGCGTCGAGCCTCGCTTTTGTCGAGCGAAAGATGACGCGCGACTTCAAGCATGGTGGTGGTGCCCGAGCCGTTATCATCCGCGCCGTTGTGAATCGCTACTGTGCCTGGCGCCAACGAGCCGGCTCCGCCCATGCCTACGTGATCATAGTGAGCTCCAACAACTAGATACTCTTCGGCCAAAGCACCTTTGCCGGGAAGGAAGCCGACCACATTTCTGGCAATAACGTCTTTAGAAGCAATATTGACTTCACCCGTTGCTTTGACGTCTTTCAAAACAACACTCTTTGGCATGCCAGTGGAATCGATCTCCGCTTGCAATTCAGTCAACGACTTTCCCGTTGATTTCTGGACGAGCGGATCGATAACACTTCGCGAGCAGAAGATCGTCGGCACTTTTGACTTCGCCAGCGAGGCGCCCGCTTCTGCGACTCGCATAAGCTGATCACCCGTGCGACCCTCTGCGGTTTGCGCATCATTCACCAAAATCATTGCACCCACTTTATGCAGCGAGGCATTCAGTTCTTTCGCAGTGAAATAAGCGTACTCAGAATTTTGAGTTCCATTGAAGCGGCTGTTCGCATCATTCTGCTGCGGTTCGCGACGTAGAACGATGACAACTTTGCCCTCGACATCCATTCCAGCGAAGTCGTCGTAGTTGAGCTCAGGTGCGGTAATGCCAAACCCAGCAAAAATGACTTCTGTGTCAAACTTGCCGCTCGAACCGAGTGACAGCGGAGAAAAGTTGTCTTCGAGTTTCAGTTGCGGTAGACCAGCAACTCCAGTAAAGCTCAGCTGGTTCTTTTCAGCTGGTCCAAGTGCGGCCGGCCCCGGAATCGCAAACTCTTGATACGGGCCACCATCAAATTTGTCAGTCTCGAATCCCAAATCGGCAAATCGCTTCGCGATATATTCGCCTGCTTTGGCAATGCCCTCACTGCCAACATCTCGGCCTGCGAGCGCGTCAGAGGATAGGTAAGCGAGATCGGTCTGCAATCGAGTTGCAACTCCAGCCAAATCCTCGGCGCTTAGAGGTCGGTCATATTGCGACACTCCAGTCAAAGTCAGACAGAAGAATAAAATCACGAGCACTACATGACGCGGCATAATGAATCTCTCTGCGCACTTTGCCAAATAACAGTTTTTAATAAACACTTAGCATTCAAGCAGTTTGAAGCGCCCCGCCAACACTTCGCGACCCAGTGCAGCTTCCCATAAGCGTTGCTGAACTGCAAGCCGTCGCATTCATTGCCCGACACGCTTAAGACTTTGTCTGCATCATGCGTTCGAAAACGAGACGCTCGTCGGTCATTGCAGAAACTTTATCTTGCGGATCAGTGCGGGCCTCCAGAAGGATCCAGCCCTCGTATTGGATAGATTTAAACAATTGCATCAGCTTAGCGTAAGGATAATCACCAATACTCAGTTCGCGGACGTGGACCGTATCGCCGAATCGGCCGGAAACCATTCTGAAATTCGCTTCCAGGCCTTCGCCCTTCAGATCCTCGTCGTTACTGTTCCAGCAGACATAGACGTTAGGATGATCGGCCACGGCGAAGATATCGCGAATCACCGGCAATTCGCTTGTTCCCGATCCGTGGACTTCGACGCGAATCTTTTGACCGTACTTTTCGCCGTAGGCAGCGACTTCATTCAACGACTTACCGATTTGCTCGATGGTCTTCTCACGTTCAACGCCTTTGGGGAATCCATTAGGTTTAACCTTCACTCCGCCGCCACCGCAATCATGCATCAACTCGATGTAACGTTTCGTTAGTTCGATGTTGTCCTTGACCTTTTGTTGATCATCAGAATGGTATTCACAGTTTGACCCGTAACCGATTAGTTCGACCGGTGAGTCAGCGAAACGCTTTCGAACTTCGACCCTTGCGTCTTTCGATAGCTTAGGTTCAACCCCGTGCTTATGCTCTGTACGAAGCTCGACGCCCAGCACGCCGGCTGCTTCGCAATTCTTTAGCAGCTCCCGCAACTCCATGTCCTTTCCCCATAAATAAGTAACCAAACCAAAACGCATTGGCGAGGCTGGTATCGCCGCCGCAAAAGCGGAACGACTGATTACGTCCAAGGAGGTTCCTGCCAGTACGGTTCCGGCCAGCGTGGTTCCGGCCATAACAGACTGCTGCAACAGAGTTCGACGATTCAATTTTTGGGACATGATTTACCTCGGTGAGTTTGAGGGCGGAGAGGATTTCAAACTGACAAGTCGTTCTTGAGCTTTGGTGACAAGTGGAGCTAGATCTCGATTGCCTTCATATAGGATAACAATGCTCTCCCAAATCTGCTTGGCAGCCACCACGTCACTTTTTTCATAAAGACGGTTGGCTTCTTCAAGCTTGGCAATCAGCAGTTTCTGCAATTGGTTTGCGTCGACAGGCAAGGATTCAATGGCTCGCATTTGTCGTCTAGCCAAGTTAATGATTGGCCGATCGCTTTCGTTATCCGAAAGGATTTTCACGATGCCTCGGTATTTTTCCAGGGCCGTGACGCGATCGCCAAAGTCCTCAAATGACTTTGCTTCAAGGTAGCGGCGTTCGGGTTCAGATTTGGGCGCGATGCCCATCCGTTGATGGCGATCAATTTGTCGCTCAGCTTCTTGCATATTAACCCAAGCGATTTGTTCCTTCGCCCATTCGGTATGTTTGCCTTCTCCAAATCGTTCAACCATTGTATATAGATAAGTGTCGCGGGCATCGTTCCAATCGAGCCAGTCCGTACTGGCGAGACTGACCTCAGCACGCTTTCGCAATGTGTCTTCGCTCAACGGCATCAAGAACCAGACCACCGCCGCCACTGCCATCGCTAAGCCAGCAAAGAGCACCCACGGCCGCTCGAAAAAGGAAGCACCGTCGGATTCGCGTCGCTTTTTCCTTGGTTTTATTCCAAGTACTTTTTCCGCCTCCTCGCGATTGGCACCCATCTGCAATGCGCTAAATCCCGCCGTCGCGTGCTGCAGCACACCAACCCCCTCCACATGCCGTCGCTGAGCTTCTTTGAAGGCAAGTTGCAGGGCCGTCGCGCTGAATGGTCTTTGTCTAGGATCTTTCGAAAGGAGTTGATCGACAATTGCGTTCAACCAAACTGGGCAATCGAGGATCTTTGTGCTTGCACTTGCCGGCACTTCGCTCTTAACTCGCCCAATCAATTCCTCGGTTTTCGTCGCATTAATCGGAGGTTCGCCAGTGAGCATTACGTACATCAAGGCACCGATCGAATACAGGTCTGCTTTCTCATCGGGCGCATGGTTTTCAAAAACCTCTGGTGCCGTGTATAGCAACTGGCGAACTTGAGGCGGGCCTACTCCCATGATGGTTGTAATCGCGTCGCGCCGAAAGTCACAGAGCTTTGCGCGTCCGTCGGCGCTGATTACGATCTTCTCCGGACGCAAGCGGCCATGAATCCAGCCCATCTGATGAGCGTACTGCAAACCTTCAGCCAACTGTTGACTGTATTCAAGCACCGTTTCCCAGGGCAATCGGTCGCGGCGAACGAGCACTTTGTCTAGTGAATCGCCATCCACCAACTCGAATGCCAAGTAAGCGTTTCGTGTATCAAATCCACCGCCATAACAGCGAGCAATGCTCGGATGACGAAGCTGTTTTAGTTGTTCAAGTTGACTGGCAAAGGCCGCACGGCTCTCCGGCGTCATGCCCAATGGCACCGGAAATATCCGTAGCGCCGCAAGCTTCTTTTGCTCTAAGTGAAGTGCTCGAAAAACCTGAACAGAACCTTTTGACGCCCTCAGTGGCGATTCAAGTGCAAATGGTCCTATGCGTGATTTGGCCATGTCACTTTTGCTTGGGTGGGCATTGAAGGTAAACTGTCAGTTTGATTGCAAATTACTGCGATAGCAAGTTGGCAACCAACTGAGTACTGCGTCCCAATTTTAGCAGGCACAGTGCTAAGGAGGTTCGGGTGGCATGGAGAATCGCGCACCCGGAACTGATCCTGCTAAGAAAATGCTGTGCCTAATTCACCGGAAAACCTCGGAAGCGAAGCAAGGCCGAGATATCCACGTCGCGGCCCCGAAACGCTCGGAAACCGTCAGCGGGATCAAGCGTATTGCCAACCGACATGACGTTATCATGCAGGCCTTTGGCAATCTTCGGGTCATAGAAACTCCCCGCTTCTTTAAACACTTCCGCCGCGTCAGCCGTCAAAGTATCGGACCAAAGGTAGCTGTAGTATCCAGCTGAATATCCATCGTCGGCAAAGATGTGTGAGAACTGGGGTGTGCGGTGCCGCATCACTAGCTCACGTGGCATGCCGAGCGCCGCTAACGTGTCGCGCTCAAATGCATCGGGATCAATTGCCGCATCGCCCGCAAGATGCAGCTTCATATCGATCAGCGCACTCGCCAAATACTCGACCGTTGCAAATCCCTGATTGAAGGTCGCGGCCTTCTCGATCTTGTCAAGCAATTCCTTCGGCAACGGTTTTCCGGTTTTATAGTGAACTGCGAATTTGCTGAGCACTTCAGGAGTCGTTAGCCAGTGCTCGTTCAGCTGCGATGGAAATTCAACGTAGTCGCGCGCCACGCTCGTTCCCGACTGCGAGGGATACTTCACTTTCGAACACAAACCATGCAACGCGTGACCGAACTCATGGAACAAAGTATCCGCATCATCCCATGAAATCAAAACCGCTTGCCCTTCGTCGGCTTGCACAAAGTTCGAATTGTTGGACACGATCGTCGTGATCGGCTTGGTGATGTTCTCTTGATTGCGATACGCGTTCATCCATGCGCCGGACCTCTTGCCAGCTCTGGCATAAGGGTCGAAGTACCACAGTCCAACATGCGTACCAGCTTGGTCGAGAACCTCCCATACACGCACATCGGGATGATAAACGGGAAGGTCGTTGACTTGCTTGAACTGAAAACCGTACAACTCGCCAGCAGCCCACATCATGCCTTCGCGGAGTTTTTCCATTTGCAGGTACGGCTTGACTTCATTGAAGTCTAACGCATATTTGGCGGTCCGAACTTTCTCGGCGTAGTAGCGATAATCCCAC
>JANNNN010000850.1:0-2324 GCA_031398555.1 Planctomycetia bacterium
TTGGGGCGCAGTTGCGACATATCACCGCAGCTGTGGATCACCGGGTCTTCATGGCGTTTGTCCACATGCATCTGACCCTAGCCGCTTTAGTGGTTATTTTGGCTATTTGCACCAGTACCGTGACCGGGCTCAATCGCCGCACACCCAGGCAGGTTAGTTTTCCGGCAATCCTGATTGCAGTGTTGGTGTTGATTCAGATATCGTTGGGGATAGTAACTTGGATAGTAAACTACGGTTTGCCCTGGCAGGAACTGTCAGAATGGCTTGCGGGGTATACAATCTCAGCTAAGGGATATTGGGAGAGCTTTGTTGTGACCGCTCACATGGCCACGGGCTCGTTGATTATCAGTTTGGCGACTGTTACCGCTTTGAGAGCGTTGCGTTCGCGTGATTCGGTCGTCGCGAAAGAGGTAAATCGGAAGTGGAAACAACAACTCGCATAACCCCAGGTCGAATGCATGGACCGGCGGTTACTGCACCTGCGTCATCCCGCGGATTGTCTAGTTACATCGAGCTGACGAAGCCTCGGATTCTGACGATGATTCTGCTAACGGTCGTGATGGCAATGGTCGCCGCTGGAACCACCCCCAGCTTGCAAACTGTTTTTCACGCATGCGTGGGAACAGCCTTGGTAGCGGCCAGCGCGAGCGTGCTGAATCAGTGGATGGAGAGTGAACGCGACGCGATCATGATGCGAACCTGCAAGCGTCCACTTCCTAGCGGTCGCGTTGCATCCAGCCAAGCGGCGTGGATGGGCTGGGTGATGGTCGTTCTCGGCTCGGTTTATTTGGCCGTGATGGTGAATTTGCCGACGATGTATTGTGGTTTGGCGACTTGGGTTTTATACGTGTGGGTTTACACGCCGCTGAAGATGGTCAGCTGGACGAATACGCTGGTTGGAACGTTACCGGGAGCTTTGCCGGTCTGGATGGGCTGGACTGCTGCGGAAGGTTCACTGCTAGATCCACGGGCTTGGATTCTGCTAGGTGTGTTGGTTGCATGGCAGCTTCCACACTTTATGGCAATCGCCTACATGTATCGTCAGCAGTACGAATCGGCTGGCTACAAAATGATTACGGTCACCGACACATCCGGGCGCGGAGCGAATTTGCATGCGATTCTTGGCTCGATCGCCTGCATCATGTTCGCTGTTTTGGCTGTGCCACCGGTTTCGATTCTTAGTGGCATTTTGTGTGTTATGGCTGTGGCAGTCTCTGTATGGCAGTTAATGGCAGCCTTGCGTTTTCGACGGCAGCAAGACCTACAGACGGCTCGCAAAATGTTGCATGTCAGCTTGTTGCAATTGCCGTTAACGATGTTGTTCATTTTGCTGGCGGCCCTTTACGGCTAAATCAGTTGTTTCACGAGACTTGGAAGCAACTCGTGTAGCTGGTTTCGTTAGAAACCGGCAATAAAAAGTAGACCATGCGACTGTGCTTTGTCTTCAAACCACTGCTTACGTCGAACCCAATTTGGGATGTAACTGCAATAAGTAGTCGGTTTCATGCACTCACAATCAATGCATACGAAACCTGAAAGCGTCGGCACGGTAGGAGGCGGTGGGTATTTACTCTATCGTCCCGCACTCTACGTCCTTTATGCGACGCTTATTTCTATCTATTTAATCGTGCGATTCGTTTTGATCGGTAACCATTGGCCAGCCCGACAAGACCTGCAATTGCAAATACAGTGGCCTGCTATCGGTACAGCCTTGCTATTTGTCTCAGGTTTCACGATGGTCATGGCAGTGCGTTGTGAGTCTACCAACCGATCTCGCTCGGCTGCGTCATGGCTCGTGTTGACTCTCTTGCTTGGCATTGGTTTCACGATTTTCCAAGCTAACGAATATCGCCGTCGGTGGTTGCAAAATCTTATTCCCGTTCCGCTGAGCAACTCACTGCATGACCGAGCCGATTTGTATTATCTATCGGCTGTGCAGCAACGGTTGACCCAGCTAGCCACCGACCTTAACACAAGCAAAGTTCGCCAAAATCAACTGGTCGCCCGCTTGCAGAATCTACCGGATGAGCTTCACAGGGAGCGCCCTCGATTGGAAGTAGAGCTTGAACGATTTCAGGCTCAAGAATCGCAACGCGCAGAGCGACTGGCCGTGATCAATGGCTTGCTTACGAGTGAAGCCAAATGGACGTCTTGGGTGGTTGCGACAACCGACGACATAGTAACTCAGCGACTGGCCATTGCCGCACTGGCTTACGACATACTTCCTCGCAGAGCCTTAACTGCTTCGCATCAACAATTTCGTCAACTCGAATCCCAGCGATTTGACGATTTACTCGCTACGGCCCAGGAGGACTTCCGGGCTG
>JANNNN010000604.1:0-10842 GCA_031398555.1 Planctomycetia bacterium
CTTCGGTGAGGTCGACCACCTTCACCACCTCGATGAGGCGGTTCAGGAGCTTGGTGATCTGCTCTATCACCTCGTCGCTGCCGGTGGTCACGATGGTCATGCGCGACAGGCTCGCGACTTCGGTGGGAGCGACGGTCAGGCTTTCGATGTTGTAGCCGCGTGCGCTGAACAGCGCGACGACTCGCGACAGGGCACCGGGCTCGTTCTCGAGCAGCACGGCGATGATGTGTTTCATGCGGTTCTCTCAGGGCCGACGCGCGCCTGTGGTTACGGCTTGAATCGAAGCGCCGGTGAACCAGTAGATGATTGCGCCGCCACTCACTAGGCCAAGCACGAATGGGGCGTGCAGCAGCGAGAGTTTTTCTTTGTCTTGGGTTAAGCCATCGGTGAGGAACATGATGATAGAGAAGATCATCGTAGTCGCCCCCACGACGGCGGTCCCAATTAGTACCGGTTTAGCAGTGGCCTTGAATGTGTTACCTGCACCGTCATTTTCCTCGAGTAAGTGCTTGGCGCGTTCGAAGCGGGCATCAAAACCAAATTCGTTTTTGATTTGACGCTCGATGTCTGGAACTTCTTCGATCAGCGATAATTCATAGACGCTTTGTGCGTTGTCTGTAACAGGTCCGTACGAGTCGACGGCAATGGTGACTGGACCCATGCCGAGGAATCCAAATGCGACCAGGCCGAACGCGAAGACTTCGGGAGCGATCATGATGTTGGACAAACCGTAGAGCGAAACGCCGTAGGCCATGGCCATCAACGATACAATTCCGAGGCCGAGCCAGAAGCATGAGAAATTGCCCGCGACCAAGCCGGATAAAATGTTCAACGATGCACCGCCCTGCTCGGACGATGACACAACTTCGCGAACGTGTTTCGATTTCGTCGAAGTGAAGATTTTTACCAGTTCGGGAATAATCGCTCCAGCCAGCGTTCCGCAGGAAATGATCGTTGACAATTTCCACCACAGTGAACTGTCGCCGGACAGACTTGGGACAACTGCGAAAGAGACGATATAAGTGATCGCGACTGAAACTAGGCTAGTGATCCAGACCAGTCGCGTCAGTGGTGCTTCGAAGTCCATATCTTCCGAGTTTTCATACTGCGTACGCGTCATACGTTCGTTCAGGAAGTAAGCTCCAGCCGATGCGATGATCATCATGATTCGCATTACGAAAATCCACACCAGTAATTGCACTTGGACAGTTTGATACTCAGGAACTCGGTCGGTAACGGCCAGTAAAATAAACGTAATGAGCGCCACTCCAGTCACGCCGTAAGTTTCGAATCCATCGGCACTAGGACCCACTGAATCGCCAGCATTATCGCCTGTACAGTCGGCGATCACGCCGGGGTTTCGTGCATCGTCTTCTTTAATTTTGAATACGATCTTCATCAAGTCGGCGCCGATGTCGGCGATCTTAGTGAAGATACCACCGGCAATTCGGAGCACTGCGGCACCGAGGCTTTCACCGATTGCGAATCCGATAAAGCACGGCCCAGCGTAATCACCCGGAATAAACAACAGAATAATGAGCATGATCAAAAGCTCGACGCTGATCAGCATCATGCCGATACTCATGCCGGCCTTGAGTGGGATTTCGTAAATTGGATAGGGTTTGCCACGTAGGCTAGCGAACGCGGTTCGCGAGTTAGCGAAAGTATTGACGCGAATGCCGAACCAGGCGACTCCGTAGCTGCCTAGGATGCCGACGATACTAAATAAAACAATGATCGCCACGCGTTGGTTATCAAAGTTCATGAGAAACGAATAATAGAAGACAATCACTGCCCCGATGCCTATCCATAACAAACCGATAAACATCCCCTGCTTTTGCAGATAGGTCTTGCAAGTTTCATAGATCAGATCAGAGATCTCTCGCATCGAAGAATGGACCGGCAAGTTACGCAGGTCTTGGTACATTTTGAAGCCGAATCCGAGACCGAGCGCGCATACGACCAAACCCGCAAACAACAAATTGCGTCCAGAAACGGCATCGAAAAGAAAGTTGACAGAGGAAAGATCCGGCAGCTTTAGGTTGGCTTCTCCACCTGCGTGAGTTTCCGCAATGGTAAGCGGATCGGCTCCGGTTTCAGATGTAGAAGTAGTTGGAGCTGGAAGTGGACTGCTGTCTTGGGCACGCAGAGTTGACGCGCAACTGGCTGTGCAAGAAAACAGCACTAGAAAAGCTCCTATTCGGCCAATTCCATGCAAGGAGTTAGGTACCTTCATTTGCGTTGACTTTCCATATGATCGAAATTTTTAGAAGCGTCGGTTATTCCTTAGCGACCGCCATGCGAAGGAATGTACAGCTGCGAGTCTAAAGTTCGAACGGCTGAGATTCAACCCCCGTGAAGCTTTTCAGGGTGACGGTCTTCCGTTACGCTTCGTTTTACAATCGGGATACGTCGAAGCTTTAAACCGTCATTTGAGTTACCAAACTTCTAACAAGTCGCCCTGTTTCTACAGCATTGGGGTTGAGTTGATGCTAAGATCATCCAATAGTCGGCAACGGAATGAATCAATCTTTAATACACGAGGGACAAGTAATGGGCATTCTAAATGAGAACGATGGGTTGGAAAATCTCGAGCTTGGGGACAGTCTGGTTGGCAAATCTTCGGTTGGTTTATTGACCAAGACGATTCGTGCACTGTTGGCAACAGCAGTACTTGGATCGGTTGCCGCTTATGGCGCGATAACTGTCAAGCCTGAGTTGGTTGAGTACCTTTCATTCGTGCCTGGAATGGATGCTGGTTCGGCACAGTGTTCAGGGGGATCATGCGGTTCAGGGGGAGCATGCGGTACTGCGAATTCCGGCTGTCCAGCGGCTTCTTCTTGCAGTACGGCTTGCGGATCGGAAAGCGGTTCGTGTTCGGCAGAGGGGACTCAATGTCCAGCGTTGACCGGCGCGACGGCCGCGGAGGTAAGTTCCGAGCCTGATGCTCTGGAACTTATCAGCTCGGAAGAATAGTGGCGCCCAAACACCGCTTCGTATTAAGGGAGCGCCGAGATTCAGTTCCAGCGTTGGGGAACATCGATGAGTGCTTGAAGGGCGTGGTGTGGATTGCTAAAACATGCCCTTAGAGTGCGACGGAACATTTGCAATTGCCGAAATGAGCTGCATTAGCGGGGCTTCTCTGGCTGCTCTAGAGTCTGCCCCTGCTGCTTTTCCATTTTTATTAGCACAAACATCTGCTGCTTTTCTCCCGCTTTAAACTCAGTTGGGGCGTTGCCTTCGGGAAGAGAGTAAATCAGCTTTACGGTCTCTCCGCTGATCTCTATCAAGCCTTCCGCCTTGTTTCCTTTGCCGTCTGTCTTCGCGTTTTTGTCGGCAACAGGCACGATGGTCGCTGTCATCATTATTTTCCAGGGCTTTTGTTTGGTATCGAGCTCATAGGCGGCCGCGTAGAACTCTTTCTTGTCTTTATCAAAAGTCGTGATGACCTTTTTTTCGATCCTTACTGTAACGTCCGCTAACTTGTCGGCGTCAATTTTCTTACCGTTACGTTCACCAGTGGTAATGCGGTACGTCCCCACTAGCTTGGCAACTTCGGCGGTCTCGTCCTTACTGGACTCGCGTCTAGCGGGTTCTTGACCCCGGATTTGCGAGTTTGCCATAGCGAGCATAAACGCGGTTGCGACTGCGAAAAATCTCATGTCATTTCTCCGGTTCAAGTGTTTTTTAATTTCCAACTTTGCCCATTTCCGAGGCACCTAATAGCCAGATTTGGGCGAGCAAGATGATGCAATCTTTGTGCCAGCCGCGACGTACGAGCCCCCTAGCGATCAGCACGCTAGTGGGATTACGGCTGATCGGCCTCGGGAGAACGAGGCGAACGAGGCTCCTGCCAAGCGAAACACGGCAGCGAGTTCCGCCTAAATTTACCGTACTTTGCGCAGAAGCATTTGGAGCGGCTTGGGGTCGCCGCTACGAGTTCACAAGTCCAGTTTGATTTTCCCCAAGGCCGACTCGGCACAAACGCGTGCTCGCATTATCAAAAGACCACCCTAACAGGCGGTTGCGTTTGGAAAGCGGGAAGATGAATTTTTTGCAGATTGGTTTACTTCGTTCCAACATGATACTTATAAGCGCTAGAACTGTGTTCGTGGCTTTGCAGCGCTCGTTCAATCAACATGACACCTCTAAGCATCTTTTCAAAGTGGTCATCAAAGAAAACGGGAGAACAGGATAATTAGGCTCTGCCGAGTTGTCTGGGCGAGCTATCGGGGAGAAGCAGATCCGGGTTTTCTGTTTGACTTCAAGCCTGCAACAAGCGAATTTGATTGGCTGCGCGAGGTCTTAAGATTGGGTATAACAGTTGAGCGGCCGCTATTCGTAGCGGGTGCTGCCAGTATCCGAGACGACGCTGGCAGCGTCGGCCACGACTGGCGGTTAAAAACTCTTGCTGAAAGATAGACCATGGAATTTACATCTTTGAAATTTGTTGCACTGATAGTTGCTGGACTGATGACGGCTGGATTGCAAGGGCTTCGTGCGCAGGAGATCTTACCGGCGATTGCACTTTGGCCTGGTACTCCTCCGGGAAAAATTGCAGCGAAGGGTGAGGAGAAAGACACAACGGACGAAAAAGGTGGCAAAGTAGCAGGCAAGTCGGTGATTCGTCTCGGCAATGTATCCTCGCCGACTTTGACGATTTACAAACCGGCAGGCGATAAGAGCAGTGGAACGGCGGTGCTGGTTTGCCCTGGCGGAGGGTACCACATTCTGGCAATGGATCTTGAAGGGACCGAAGTTTGTGAGTGGCTGAACACTTTGGGCGTGACGGCGGGGCTATTGAAATATCGAGTGCCGAAGTCAGAAGGTGAACCGCGACCGATCGAGGCTTTGCAAGATGCGCAGCGAGCGATGTCACTGCTGCGCGGTCGAGCCGAGGAGCTCAAGCTGGATGCCAAACGTATTGGTGTGCTCGGCTTTTCGGCGGGTGGTCACTTGTCAGCCCGTTTGAGTACAAACTATGCAAAGCGAGCTTATGAAGCGATTGATGGTCAGGACCACGTCGCTTGTAAACCAGACTTTGCGGTACTGGTCTATCCGGCCTATTTGATCAGCAAGGAAGCTGAGCAAGAGTTGCCCGTCGACTCACAGACGCCGCCGATGTTCTTGACGATGGCAGCCGATGATCCAGTTGATGCGGACAACGTTTTGAAGTTCTCCCTTGCACTCAAACATGCGAAAGTGCCCGTTGAACTGCATCTGTATCCTCGCGGTGGTCATGGGTTCGGACTGAGACGGACAGAAGCGGCCTGTACTCAGTGGCCTGATCGGGTGGCGGATTGGATGCGCGCGCAGGGCTGGATAAAGTAGCATCATGTCCGCTTGGTAAATGTTCGGCGATGCAATACAGTGCTGATACAAGTTTGTTTATTCACGTTGGCGGATTCAAAGAAAAGCGAGGCCCCAATGGTTCGGCTAAGTGTGCTTGGTTGGTGTTGTTTGGCCACTTTCTTGGCTCCCGGTATCGGAATGCTATCGGCCCAAGAAAAGTCGGCAGGAAAGAAGGATGCTGAAGTGACTGCTGACGAAGATCCAAATCTCTGGCTGGAAGAAGTAACTGGCGAAAAGGCACTGGAATGGGTGCGAGCGCGGAATGCCAAGACGCAAACCAAATTTGAAGCCGACCCGAACTTTACAAAGCTCCGCGACGATCTGCTGGCGATACTCGACTCCGATGCGCGGATTCCGATGGTGAGCAAATCAGGTGACTATTACTACAATTTCTGGCGCGACAGGCAGAATGAGCGTGGCCTGTGGCGACGGACGACTTTGGACGAATATCGCAAAGCGGAGCCGAAATGGGAAATCATTTTGGACTTGGACCAGTTGGCTAAAGACGAATCGGAAAACTGGGTTTGGTCAGGTGTTTCCCTTCTGAAACCCAAGTACGACAGGGCTCTGATCAACCTTTCACGTGGTGGAGCCGATGCGACCGTGACGCGCGAGTTCGATATGGAGAAGCGAGAGTTCGTAAAGGGTGGCTTCGAACGACCTGAAGCCAAAGGTGGTTTGGATTGGGTCGATCGCGATTCCGTGTTTGTCTTCACCGATTTTGGTGCGGGGTCACAGACGAAGTCCGGATACCCGCGGATCGCCAAACTCTGGAAGCGTAGTGCACCGATGAGCGATGCGAAAGTGGTTTACGAGGGCATTCCGGATGATATGTATATTCGCGCGGTCCACGACGATTCGCCGGGGTTTGAACGAAACTTTGTAAGTCGCACTTTGGCGTTCTACAACGACGAAATGTACGAGCTCAAGGAGGGCGGCGAACTAGCCAAGTTGGACGCACCGAATAGCGCTAACAAGTCGGTTTTTCGCGACTATCTGTTGATCGACTTGCGGGAACCGTGGGATGTGGCTGGAAAAACCTATGCAGCGGGTTCATTGTTGATTGCCAATTACAAAGACTACATGGCTGGCAAGCGTAACTTGGAGGTAGCCTTTGAGCCGACGGCGAATTCAAGTTTGGCTTCGTATGCACCGACTAAAGATCACGTGATTTTGAACGTTCTCGAGGACGTCAAGAATCGCGTCTATGTATTAACTCAAGCGAAAGGTGCCTGGGAAAAGCGTCCGCTTGAAGGCGCGCCGCAGTTTGGTAATGTCGGCGTATCGCCCATCGATGCGGATGAATCGAATGAGTTCTTCATGACTTCAACCGACTTTGTGACCCCGACGACTTTGTCCTACGGTGTGATTGGCAAGCAACCTGAGCAATTGAAGCAATTGCCCGCTCTTTATGATGCGAAGGGGCTGAAGATCACTCAACATTTCGCGACAAGTAAGGACGGGACAAAGGTTCCGTACTTTATGGTCGCAAAAGAAGATTTGAAGCTCGACGGATCGAATCCAACTTTACTGTATGGATACGGCGGTTTCGAGATTTCAATGATGCCGACCTACAATGCTTCTGTGGGACGGGCTTGGACTAGCCAGGACGGCGTGTACGTTATGGCCAACATTCGCGGCGGTGGTGAATATGGCCCACGCTGGCATCAAGCCGCGCTGAAGAAGAATCGTTTACGAGCTTATGAAGATTTTGCGGCGATTGCCGAGGATTTAGTAGCTCGTAAGGTTACGTCGAAGGCCAAGTTGGGAATTCAAGGAGGTTCGAACGGGGGATTGTTGGTTGGAAACATGGTGGCACTTTATCCCGATTTGTTTTCAGCAGCCGTTTGCCAAGTGCCACTGTTAGACATGAAACGCTATCACAAATTGTTAGCTGGTGCATCGTGGATGGCCGAGTACGGTGACCCTGATTCACCTGGTGAGTGGGAGTTCATCAAGACTTATTCACCCTATCAAAACATCTCGAAGTCGACCAAGTATCCAGCGGTGCTGTTCATGACGTCGACTCGCGACGATCGCGTCCATCCGGGCCATGCTCGCAAAATGATGTCACTGATGGAGCAGCAAGGGCACGATGTTTCTTATTACGAAAACATCGAAGGTGGGCATGGTGGTTCAGCGAACAATCGTCAAGCAGCGTTTATGCAGGCGACCGCTTATTCGTACCTTCGTGATCGATTGTTTTCGAAGTAGTGAATATTTCGCCTGAGGCGCTAGCCGATCTCCCGAATCGTTCATTTGGAAATCGTTTGTTTAGAAATCGGCTAGCGCCTCAGGCTTAGGATTTTGCAGGTTACAAAAAGTTGATCATTGGAAGAAAAAACTTGTTGGAGAGTTAGCATGTTAGGTGGCAGTGTGAGAGTTTGTGGTTGGCTGTTCCTGGTGTCAGTTTTTGCTTTGACGGATTCACGATTGGTCAGGGCACAGGTGGTTGCAGAGAAGGCATCTGTCCAGGCAACGGCGTTGGCTTTAGCACCGCAAGATGTAGCTTTTTTTTCCACGAACCTGAATCTTCGCAAGGCTTGGGAAGGATTTCTTCGGGGCAACTTTGTCGCTCGCTTGCGAGACTTGCCTTATGTGCAGCGATTGGAAGGCGAGGTGCTCGCGCAGTGGGAGAATCCCGAGGGGCAAATGCGGATGCTGAAGGATAACTTGAAAAATCCCAACGTAAAGAATTTGCTCGAGTTGATCGTTGACATGAATTCACGCGAGATTTTCTACTATGGTGAGGCCGACTGGAATGACGCCATTGGCGGATTGATGGGCTTTTATCAGGATCTCAATGCGCGTTCCGATGATCCGGTCGCCCTGCAAGAATTTTTGGCTGGGCTCGATGGCGACTACTTGAATGATGTGAGAATTCCGACATTGGTAATCGGATTTCGATTGAGCAATGAAGAGATTGCGAGGACACTACTCGATGCATTGCAAGGCGTTTTGCAGTTAGGATTGCAACAGGTTCCTGAACTGGCACCTTTGGCAAAGCAGATAGTTCGCAAGGATTTTAAAGATGGGCAGGCACTGAGCATCACGCTTTCTACCTCGTTAATTCCGATGGACAAGTTGGAACCAAATGTCAAAGAGATGCTTGGCGGTTTGATAGAGGCATTGGAAGGCCGCAAGCTAGTCTTGTCGTTTGGTATGCGTGCCAAAACGCTGTTGGTGTCGATCAGCGAAAATGTTTCGCCAATTTTGACTTTTGGTGCAGGCGAAACTCTGGCAAGTCACGAACGCATAAAAGTTCTGATTGAAAATATGCCGAGTGATCTGCGGAGCGTCAATTATATTTCGAAAGAATGGCGCGAGAGTCAGTGGGACGCAAGCTACGGGTCGTATTTCCAGGACTTAGCACATCAATTCGCTTCAGCAGTTTCGTCGGAAGAAAGCGAGACTGTTGATATTGAAGAGTGGCAACAAGAGATCGTTGACGATGCGGCTGAGTTGGATGCACGCATTGGTGATTTTGAGCTTGAGTTTGATGCGGCGGTGAGTTGGAGTTTTGCGAGCGAGGTGGGTTTGGAGGGGATGACATACGACTACTCGGATAACGTATTTCTTGAGAATGCAGAACCGATGTCGATCGTAAGACACGCGGGCACGAAACCACTGCTGATGTTAGCTTTCAAGCATCAAGCCCAACCGTTGATTGGCGAGTTGCTGACGGAGTTGATCGAGCGTGCGCCGGAGCATATTCGACGGTTTATTGCTTTAGCTGAGCAGGATGAGGAACAGCGCGACCAGGCGCTTGAAATTCTAGAAAAGGCATGGCCTCTGGTCGAGGAATGCTACTCGATTGCGACGAACGATTTGCTGCCTGCGTTAGACGATCACGAGGGTCTCTTTATCATCTCGGCCCAGTGGACGACGCCAGAGTTATCGGTGGATTTGCCAACCCCTACCCAACCGTTACCGTTGCCTGAGGTAGCTGCCGCGATCAAATTACGCAATCGCGATCAATTTCTGTCGGGATGTAGCGAGCTGTATGGAGTCTTCGACAAAGTAGTCGAGTTGGTCCGCGAAGTTCAGCCAGACTCGGTTCCTGAGGGTTATTCCGTCCCACGTCCGCAACAGGAAGAGTTAGCAGGTTCTACGAGGTTCTATTATCAAGAATTTTCGCAAGGGTCGTTTAGTGGGTTCGAACCACAGGTGATCGTCAGCAATGACACGGTTGTAGTCGGATACAGTGCGCGGCAGGCGATGGATTTGATCCAGGAGAAAACACTAACGACGCGGCCAGCCTGGTTAACGCCTGAAATGCCGGTCGCAAGTGTCGGGATAATTGACATCGCGGGGATGGTCACCGCGGTATCGCCCTGGTTAGATTTTGGTTTCCAAATTGCGTTGGGTGATCTCGATACGCCAGTGGCCCCGAGTGATGGACCCATACCAACTGGCGGCGAAATTATTCAGATCTGGGAGTGCTTGAGCTCGTTGGGCAAGCTTGCGACAACAACAGTCATCGAAGAAGAGGGCACGACTGTTTCGCGTTGGGTTTGGGTTGGCCAATAGTTATGGCCCTTAGTTATTGAATATCCCAAATGCCGAGCTCTTTGGACTCTACCCAATCCGCGATGGTTTGGGCGAAGGTGGCAAAGTGACGGGTTGTGCGATGTTTTTCGAAGAATGCTGCGCGATTGTCGTAGGTTTCGTAGAGCAGGACTGCGTTAGGTTGATCGGGCATCGTACTGACATCAAACTGGTGGCACCAAGGTTCGAATTCCTTTGAGTTCTTCGCTTGGATATTGACTGTGACCAAGAATTGTTCAAAAAACTCGGGCTTGATTCGGAAGGTAACGCAGACTGCGCAGGTTGCTTTGGACATCTTTGTGCTCGGCAGAAGGTAGTGCGTGCGATTTTTGTTTTTACAAACTTGGTCGTGGCAATTGAATTGGGGCTTCGAAGGTTTTCACCCCTTTGGTATTCAGTTTCCGCCGGTAGACTCTTTCGCGGCAGGTGACGTACAAGCGATCGAGGGCGGCGCCGCCGAAAGCTATTCCCGTTGCGGGGGTTGCAGGTGGATTGCTTGGTGGTCCATAAAGAATCACGTTGACTCGGCCCAATTGGTCCATGACTTGAATGCCTAGCTTGCTGGTTACGTAGAGTCGACCTTTGTCATCCACGGTCATTCCGGTCAGTCCGGTGGCCAGTTCGCCATCGGGGATGTGTAGGTAGCCGAAGCGTTGTCGAGCGTCGAGTGCTCGATTTTCGCCAATTCGGGATTGCCATGTGAAAACGCTTTGGTCACCTCCAACGTTTAGGAATGCATGGTCAGCGGTTGGAACGATCCCAGAAACTGCGATCGGGAGTTGATCTACTTGCCGCTTTTGCCCTTTGTAATCGCTCCAGTACAAGGCGGAAGCGGATGGATCGGAGTAGTACAATCCATCGGGCAGGGCCGCAATCGACTGGCAGGAGGCATCGGCAATAAAAACTGTGGACTTGGCGGTGTCATCGAATCGCAATATTTGT
>JANNNN010000876.1:0-1480 GCA_031398555.1 Planctomycetia bacterium
GGTCCTTAAAGACTGCGACCTGCTGAGCCAATATGGTTGGAAGTGGCCTTCAAGGTAAGGCTTCCGCTACTTATTCCTAAATACTGAGCCAGTTGTTTCTTTAGTAGGAAAAACCAATGCCGCAAGCTGAATGGAATTCGCACCGTGATGGCTTTTGCCTGCTGCACCATGCTGTCGATGCAGTAACGATCCAGCGACTGTTGGCCGTTTTTGATGACGTCTTCGAAGATGAGTCGCAATCGGTGCTCGCTCGATCAAGCCGTGGTCATGTTTATGCAGCGCGGAACCTAATCGATTCGATTCCCGAAGTGAAGACTGTTTGGCAGGTTGATCCGATGCTCACCCTACTCCGTGAAGTGCTCGGTGATGGATTTGGTTTGGTAAGAGCTTTGTTTTTTGATAAGCCCCCGGAGTGCACGTGGAATTTGCCTTGGCACAAAGACACGTCGATTGCAGTTAAAGACAACTCGGCCAAATCGCCAATGTTCTCAAGGCCGACTATCAAAGCCGGCGTCCCCCATGTGATTGCCTGTGATGAAGTTCTGCGGCAGATGCTGACACTGCGGATTCATCTGGATGAAGTTACGGACGAAAATGGACCGCTTCGGGTGATTCCCGGTTCGCACGTTGCAAGCGACAGCGTAGGTGTCGGCGTGGATCACGCGTTCACAGTCCACGCCGGTGCCGGAGACGTCTTGGCGATGCGTCCCTTGATTAGCCACGCAAGTGGAGCGTCGTTTGAGGGTACAATTCGCCATCGACGCATTCTGCATTTAGAGTTTGCTTCAGGCGAGATACTTCCCGATGGATATCAATGGCATGACTTTGTTACGCCGTCGACAATTGGATAAGTCAGTTTATGCGCAATGAGTGAACCTTCATTTATAGACAAATGTCAATCTCTCTCTGGTGAATTACGGATTGGGGTTGATGGAGTTGTAAAAAGAGAGTTTTTGAGAAGGTTGGTTTTCCAGGGTGTGTACGGGGAGCCTTAGTTTTTTCTACGGAAGAAACGCCAAAAAGTTAACGCCGGACGACGAGAGATCGACGCCCGGCGTTTTTCGTTTCTACCCGACGTTTTCTAGGGATTTCGCCCCGCCAACCCTCTTGGGAAATTCTCTCGGTTAGGAAAGAGATCTTTCGGCCTGATTTGGCTACGCATCGCTTGCTAGTCGCTTGGGCGGCAGACTGTGCTGCACACTGAGTACAGATAACTGCTAGGCAATCCAGAACGTATTCGATTTGCCTGACGTCTTTCGAGTGACTCTCAACGATGGCATTCACCATCGGTTCATAGATAGCTGCAGCCTGATTAGACAGAGATACTATCTGATGCGCGAGGTCACCGATGATATCGCTGGAGTTGGGTTGCGGTGAGTGGGGGTCTGTCATCAGCCAACTTCTGGGGCATACTCGAAACTTGGGTATTTGTGGAGCTAAGGTATTATAGCGAAAAATCTTCGTGTTCCTCGATACCATT
>JANNNN010000972.1:0-6622 GCA_031398555.1 Planctomycetia bacterium
GGCAAGTTCCGCGCGATGCTACTGGAGCTGCTCGCCAACCAGAAACTCACTCTGCCGCCGGACAGCAAGCCGAACCAGTGGCAGAGTGAACTCAATCGGCTGGGACGAAACCCGTGGAACGTCAAGCTCATGGAGCGTTACGAACACGGCACTGGCGTCGCAACTTATTTAGCCAATTATCTTAAAGGCGGACCGATCGGCAACAAGCGTCTGATCAGTGATCTGGGCGGCGAGATCAAGTTCCGCTATCGTCAACCGACAAGCGAACATGGCGAGGCGCCAAAACAAGGAACCGTCAAGCTGCCAGCGGATGAGTTCATCGGCCGCTTTCTCGAGCACGTCCCGCCCAAGGGTTTGCAAACGGTGCGTGGTTACGGATTGTACAGCGGCAATCAGCACAGTCGTTTGGATGACGCTCATCGGGCACTGGGGAGTCCTCCGCCGGTGCGTCCGCTGGTGCGGATTAGTTGGCAAGAGTTCATACGTTCGCTCGGCCACACTCCGATCTGCTTCTGCCCAGTCTGCGGCACGCCGTTGATCAGCGAAACGTATCGCCGCCAGGTTCGCGGACCACCGCTGCAGCTCGCCGCAGACCAGTCACCTGCAAGCGACTTCACAGTAGCGGAGACCGGTGCCGCATGACGCAAAACCATTGGAATACAACAAGGAACAAAAGCCTTCATGATCAACTGTACCGAAGGTCCGCGCCCATCTCATCGCTGTTCCATGCTTTCATTGCATGTCTCTCCCAAAACCGGCATAAACAGTCGTCTGGGCTACCGAGCGGAGTGGTAATTGCCTAAGCGGTCAGTTACGCTAGGCAAGTTCAACAAATCGTTGCACCGCATTTCGCGAACTGGCCGAAAGTACAGTCACGTCGACTTAGCGAAAGCGGTGAACTCTAACGTTATTTGGCTCGGAGCAACTCGAATGAAGTACGTTCTTACGTTCATACTCATATTCAGTGTTTCGCAACTCAGTTCAGCGCAGGGTGAGGTTGAGGATCAGGCGATATCTCTGCCGGTGCGTCCAGCGGGCGTCTACCAATTCCTGTCGGGATTTCCGCCGACAAACGATGAAGCAAAAGAGATCCGCAAGAAACTCCCTTTCGATCAGATTGAACTGAAGCAATGGGGACAGCCCCATCTCTTAACCCTAGCACCAGGAACTGAGTACGAGATCATTTTCTACGCTGATGGAAGAGCGCAGTACGTAGGGAACTCCGGAGTACCGAAGATTGGACTACACACTGGTGAGATTTCGCTACAGGACTTTGCTAAGCTGTGCCTTTTGCTGGATCGATTGTCGGTTGGCAAAAAAGAGTGTAATCTTGGGGTCCAGATGCAAGTCTCACATCCCGTTGTTGCCGATCTGCGTGTAAGCCTTACTGGAAGTCAAAAACTTGTAGAATATCGTAATGACACCGCGTTTGGTGACTTTCGATTTTGGCTTGTTCAATCGGCGATTGAGCGGATAGCAAACGAAATCGAATGGAAAGAGCCAAAACGCAAATAACAATAAAATGCACCGAAGTTGCGAATACGATCGTTTACTAATGGTGGCCCAATCCCTCGCAACATCGGTGATTTTAGAACGTTCGCCGGCTAACTCAGCGACGCGAAGAAACATGACAATCGTTGCAAAGACAGGAGGGAAAATAGCGAAACGTCGACTCAGCTTTAAGTTGCCGCATAGAATCTTAACTCGTGTAGCAATCCTTGGCGTGATCGGGTTCATGGTTTCGACATACTACGGACCACCGCGATACTGGTGGAGCTATGTCGGCCACAAAGAAGCAGAGGTTGTCGCGACACTAGGGCCTGCGTACTACGATTCGCGTAAGTCACCTCCGACGTACAACTCGCCGTTCAGCCCAGACTATGTGCCGGGGACGCCATTCCGCCTAGGCTGGTACCATGGTGTTGGTGGAATACTGGGTATCGATTTTGATGGCGCTGGATTTGCCGTGGCGCAGGACCGCAGCTCAAAGTGAAAGTGCGACGAACATCCGAAAGCTGAATTGGTTTGTGATCGCAGACGACTGCTGTCGATGCTACAATCGACGAACAAAGGGTTGCAGACGGAGCGGTCGAAAAGGCGTTTGGGCAATGGTTGCTCAATCGCGCCCGCCCGCTGAACCCCGACGTTCCTGGTTCAAGACCAAGAATACTTTACACGCCAACTATTTGTGCATGATCGACCAGGGCCGAAGGCCCGGCACCTCCTTTGCCGGGGCCGATGCGGCCCCGGTGACGGTTGACATGGCAGCGGAAGGCCTGAAGGGCAACGCTGTGCAGCATTTTTATTCGGAAAAATTGGGGTTCCGCTCGAATTGAGGTTATGAAAAAAGGCCAGATTCCTCCACTCACCAACTGAAACGTATCAGTCAGAAAGGAATCTGGCCATGAGTCGCAAGAAGCGCGCAGAACAAGCATCTCGTATTCGTAAACGTATTAACAAGCAAAAGCAAGTCGCGAGGCGTGTTCTCTTTAGTGATCTAATCAGCTTTGCATTGCCTGAAGGCATATTGTTCTCGAAAGAGCAGTTCCATGGCAATATCAAATGGGTTCCTGAACAGTTGGCAGCGCAAGCTTTGATTTGGTCTTGGCAGGACACCAAGAAAGTCACTGATGCGTTTGAAAAGACCTTGGAGATATGTGAAAAGCTGGGTCTGAAAGAGATTGCAAAGACCTACACTGCGTTCATGAACGCTTTGAATCACTATCGTGAAATAATGTGCGAAGGTTTACGAGTACGGCGTCAGGCTTTGGCGGAACAGATTGGCGGGAAATACTTTCGTACGAACAAATGGGTGCTCATGGGCTTTGACGGTTCACGGGCGACTGCTCCTCGGTCGATTGCGAATGAAAAAGCTTTTTGTGCTCCCAACTACGGTTTCGGCAAAGAGGCAAAGTATGGCAAGAAGAAATCGAAAGGTCTACGACGTAAACGCAATGCAGCTCACAAGACAGCAAAGCCAGAACCGCAAGTATGGATCACAATGATGTGGCACATGGGTATGCGTTTACCGTGGACGTGGCGATTGGGGCCATCGAATTCAAGCGAACGCGGGCATGTTCAAGAGATGCTTGAACAAGAAGAATTCCCTGAAGATACGTTGTTTTGTGGAGATGCAGGCTTCGTCGGCTATCCGCTATGGAGTTCGATTTTGGCAGCAGGTGGGGACTTCCTTGTGCGTGTCGGCGGGAACGTAGATTTACTCAGCGAATATGCAGACATTCAAAAGCTTGGCGGAGGTATCGTGCTGTGCTGGCCCAAGGATCGCATGAAATTGGGTGACCCTCCACTTCGACTGCGTTTGGTGCGAGTGCAAGTTGGTAAGACGATGATGTGGATGCTGACGAGTGTGCTTGATGAACGAAAATTAACGTTGAAGCAAGTCGTTGAGTATTACAAACTAAGGTGGTTGATTGAGAACTACCAAGCAAGATACGACGGAAGAGACCCCTTGTATCTGCTTGCAGCCTGAGAAAAATGGAGTTTATCGCGTCAGTGTCCGGTCGCTGCTAAAGCTAGCAAACTGGGCTCGTCAGCGACTTCTTTTCGACCCAACGGATTCGAGTGACACAGGAGGTTTGTCATGCCAAGCCGAGAAGTCCCCCCCCGCGCCGAACTGCCCAACCGGCAGCACAAACCGGTTGTCAAGCAAAAACAGTTCGGCTGAACAATCTCTGGCACCAGCTGCCAGAAAACCAAAGACAGGCAATCGTAAATCGACTCGCCATCATGCTCGTGCCACAGATGCCTCCGCGCGAAAAGGAGGCAAGTCATGAGTAAGACAACTGCGAAATCAAAGTCAACCAGCACGTCTGACCATGCCTCGCAATTGCCAAAGCGAGCGCCGTCAAACCTGGTCTCACCGAAACTAAAGAAGATTCACTTAGATCGATTGGCCATTGTGTATGTTCGGCAATCAAGTCCTCACCAAGTGCGCGAGCATCGCGAATCAACAGCCTTGCAATACGCATTGGTCGATCGCGCGACTGAACTTGGATTCCATGCAAGCCAAGTCAATGTTATTGACGAAGATCAAGCTCAAAGTGGAACATCGATTGTTGCACGTACCGGATTTCAGCGATTGCTCGCAGAGGTCAGTAACGACAAAGTGGGATTGATCCTCGGCATCGAAATGAGTCGCCTAGCACGATCCTGCAAAGACTGGCACACGCTGCTGGAGATCTGCGCGATCTATCAAACACTACTGTTGGATACCGACGGGATCTATGATCCAAGCGATCACAACGACCGATTGCTGTTAGGGCTGAAAGGAACCATGAGCGAAGCGGAATTGCATCTGCTGAGAAATCGAATGTATCGGGGTCTTTGCAACAAAGCTGAGCGCGGTGAAGTGCTTAATCATGCACCGATTGGTTACGTCCGCACCGTCAACGATAACTTCGTGATCGACCCAGATGAATCGGTTCAAAGTGTCGTGCGTCATATCTTTGATCGGTTCACCAAGTGGGGTAGCATCAGCGGACTGCTCAAGTCATTAGTTCGCGACCATGTTCAAGTCCCAGTACGTCCTCATTTCGGAAACGATCGAGGTGAACTTCGATGGCGTCGTCCGAATCGAGTAACGCTGCTGAACATGTTGCATCATCCGATCTACGCTGGCGCGTATCGTTGGGGCCATCGTGACGTCGATGCGAGAAAGAAAATCCCTGGTCGACCAAGTACCGGCAGAACTCTGCGCGATTACAAGGACTGCCGAGTCTTGATTCAAGATCGATTCGACGCCTATATCAGTTGGGAGCAATTCGAAGAAAACCAGCAAAAACTCCGGGAAAACAGTCGAAAAAGCCGATTCTCCAGTCCCGTCAGCCGCGGTGAAAGCCTCTTGGCGGGATTGCTGGTGTGCGGTCGCTGCGGTCGGAACATGAGCGTGAGCTACAGTGGTACTCGCTTGCGTTACACCTGCCAGCGAGGTGCAATCGACTATGGCGAAGATCTATGCCAAAGCCTCTCTGGAAGAGATCTCGATGAGTCAATCAGCCGCTTGATCCTTGAATCTATTCGTCCGGCATCCTTGGAAGTGAGCCTCGCCGCGGAAGGTGATATCGCTAAGCAGCGAGCCGACAACGACCGTCAATGGAAGCATCGGTTGGAGCGGATCGATTACACAACCGAATTGGCTCGACGAAGCTACGCCGCAGTCGATCCCGAACATAGGCTGGTCGCTAGACAATTGGAACGTCGCTGGGAGGAGATGCTTTCTGAGCAAGATACATTGCACCAAGAGTATCGACGATTCATGGCAGACCAACCAAGCGAATTGTCGGCGTTGGAACGAGAGCTAATCCACTCGCTATCGCAAAACATTGAAACACTTTGGCGAGCAGGGACGACCACTTCAGAAGATCGCCAAACGATCGCGCGCTTGTTGTTGGATCGCATTGTTGTGTCGGTTAACTCTGGCAATGAGCAAGTTGAAATAGAAGTTCATTGGATAGGCGGATTCACAAGTCATCATCGTGAGTTGCGTCCTGTCGACAGCTACAAACAACTGAGCAACTACTCAGAGCTTGTCGCTCGTATCGTGGAGTTACAATCCGCGGGCAGGTCATGCGCTGAGATCGCCGTCTGCCTGAATACAGAAGGATACCGCCCCCCGAAGCGATCAAGAACTTTCGATAAGGGAATAGTGACGCGGCTTATCGCCAGCTTGCGGATTGAACGTGGCGACGCAAGAAAGTCACGCAATGATCGAACTGATCTATCCGACAATGAATGGTGGTTGAGTGAGTTGGCGACAGAACTGAAGATGCCGATAGCCACGTTACATCGCTGGATTCGTGTCGGCTGGGTACGAGCGCGCAAGGTAAGCTCCGCGCAAGGTCAATGGGCACTTCTTGCGGATGCACTGGAGCTTGAGCGACTAACCAAACTACGCGACTATCGTCGTAGATGGGGCGAGACAAAAACACCGATAGAGCTGACGACACCGGCCCCGGCCAGCCGATAAAGAATCAACCGAAAGCACAGACCGTTCACTGTTTTTTCACCAGATACAAGCCGAAGCGAAGGAGCGCATTGTGAAAGGGAGATTGAAGTCGAATTTCGCGGGCTCAAGCAGACAATCGACAAGCACAAACTACGCTGCCGCAACAATGGCCGCCTCTTGGCTGAGCTTGACTGGTCGCTGCAAGGTATGGCGTACGCAGAGTTGCTCGCTATGCGTGCACAGATACCCAAAGCCGAAAAGGCAAATGAAAAGTTCAGCCCCAGAGATCGTAGCCTAGCCAATACACTTCGTGTATTGCGCCGATACATGAGGAACTTAGACCAATCAGCCAAACCCGACGCACTATTAAACGACTTGTGTGATGCTGTTGTCCAGCGTTACAACAACCGTACGGACAAGCGAGCACGATATCGCCCCAAGAACCCGGACATCAAACCACTTGGAGATCCAACCATACGAAAGCTCACACCAGAAGAAAAAAAGAAACTTAGATCACACGAGCTAAAAAATGCTGCGTAAAAATGCTTCACAGCGTTGCATTATGGGCCGAACTTGCTCATCTTCATTGAACCGGCGGATGGGGACCCGCATGTCTGGTGTGGGGAGGACGATCAGCAATGGCCGTCCTTACCCGAG
>JANNNN010000991.1:0-4580 GCA_031398555.1 Planctomycetia bacterium
GAAACCAGCTACGGCTGCCAAGAACGGTTTCTCACGGAACCAGCTGCAAGTAGCCTAGGTCTCAGGCGACTTAGGCCTCGAACGGAAATTGCGGATCGATTTCTGAAGCGGATAATTCAGCTAAGAAGGGTGCGACGCGGGCGACGACTTCCTCGGTGAGTTGTCGGCCTTTTTCGGCGGTGGCCCGATGTGGATTGCCGGATCCTGAATTGGTGGTCAGAAGGTGCCACGGGCGGCTGAGCGTTACCCAGCCTTTCTTCAAAGCATCAAATCGAAGAGGCCGGCGTTCACCCGCGTCAGCCGCCAGTCCGCCCGTTTCGTTCTGAGCGACAAGTTCGGGTCGAAAGTGCATGATGAGCGACGTTTCCATCTCGCCGGCGTGATCGTCGGGATGTTCGCAAATGCGATCGGCGGCATCGCGGATCATTTGGTACCAATTGCACAGAAAAACATGGACTTTTGTTTGTCCTGCGATCTCGCGCAGGAACGGCTTTAGGTCATTGCCGCCGTGACTGTTGAAAATCACCAATTTGTAGATGCCGCTGGCTTCGACGGAGTGGACGAGATCGCGAAGGACGAGCGAAACGGTGGAAGGCAAGAGGTTCATAGCCAGGGGAAACGTTTGCATATTGGTCTCCGTGCCGTAGGGAATAGTGGGCAATTGGACGATTTGCCCGCCCAATTCGGAAGCTTTTTGACAGCAGGCGCTTGCCAGCCGGTTCGCTTCGATGGTGTCGGTGCCATAGGGAAGATGTAAATTGTGCGGCTCGGTAGCACCCATGGGGAGTACTGCGACTTGAAAATTCGCGTTGCGGACTTCAGCCAAGTTGGATTCGGCGAGCAGCCAGGGGCGGGTCGAAGGCTGGATTGAAAGATTGGGCATGCGGCGATCCAGTTGAGACGCGTTTAAACAAGTGTCGAAAATCTTCAGCGATTTTAGCCGATATTTAAAAACTGGAGTTTGATTTTTGGCGTTTGTCGTTACGACTGGAACGAAATCGAATCGACTTAGCTCCTGTAGCGAAAGTGCCGATAGAACCGTCGTAGGAGTTTAGCCGATTGGTTGCATTAGTCCTGATGAATTGCATTAGGCATTGGCTTCGCATCTTGCAAGAAACTATAGTGGGTGCGAGAGCGTGTGACCGAGGTGATTCATGTACATGCGAGCGGCTATAGCAACGAAGTTTGAAAAGTAGCGCGAGATTGTCCACTTTGTTGCTCGATATTTGCGCAACGTACGTTATCCTTGAATAGTTGGCTTTGATGAACTGCGCAACCCAGTCGGTTTGCGGAGTAGGCAAGCAAACACACGCTGACGGACTCGAGTTTCAACCGCGATGATTGCACAGAACTGGACAATGGCGAAAAGGCGTAACCAAACGGACACGCTCAAAGCGCGGCAAAGACTTGGGAAATACCGGATCGAGCGTCGATTGGCTCAGGGCGGTTTTGCCTATGTTTATCAGGCGCTCGACACGATTGAAGGGGTACGCGTCGCTCTAAAGATGCCGCACCAGAGCATCGTTACACCGGTCATGCTTGAGTGTTTCCAGCGCGAAGCCCGATTGGTAGCGCGGCTGGACCATCCGAACATCCTTCCACTGAAAGACGCCAGCTTCATCGAAGGCCGCTTTGTCATCACTTCAAAGCTGGGTGAGAAGACGCTTTGCGACCGACTGCGAAACCGGATCTCCTTTGAGACGGCTCTGGAATTGTCGATGCAAATGGTTTCGGCTGTCGCATACGCTCATAAGCTCAACATTATTCACTGTGATATCAAGCCGGAGAATATGATTCTGCTTCCCGACGGGCGCCTTCAGTTGGCGGACTTTGGGATTGCAAAGGTTGCTCAAAAGACAATCAACGGCTCTGGTTCTGGCACGGTTGGCTATATGGCCCCTGAGCAGGCGATGGGACGGCCTAGCACCAAAAGCGATGTGTTTTCACTTGGGTTGATCATGTACCGCATGTTCACCGGACACTTGCCCGCTTGGCCCTTTGAATGGCCTTTTATTGGAGCGGTCAACTTGCGTCGCAAAGCCCATCCAGATCTGATTACCTTGATTCGCCGAGCCATTGAAGTTCGGCCCGGCAAGCGATTCGCAGACGCTGATGAACTGCACAACGCGCTCGTCAAAGTTCGCCGGAGAGCGTTGCTGTTCCACAACCGTAAACGCAAAGGTCCATCGGTCGGCTAAGAGAGTGATATTTACTCGTCAAGCGAGTCGAGCCCGAGTTCATTGGCAGGCACATCGAGCAGGTTGGTATTGCTTGCAAGTTCTTTTTCAGATTGTTTCGCGAAGTCGTCCATTCGGCCCTGCGGTCGAACAGGAGTCAGCGGTTTGTCAGTCACTCGGACAATCAAATCGCGTTGACGAACGCCAACAACCTCGATTCGCCAGCCCGCGTCGATATATCCAGCTTCGGCGAATGCACTGTAGGGACGACGATCGATCGTAATCTGGCCACTTGGCATCAGTGGATACTCACTTACAACGACACTCCCCACCAACTCCGCGAGTATGTTCTGTTTTTCATTGGACATTCTGGGCTGCTCGGGGGGCAACCTAAGCACAATACGACGACCAACGGGCGTATGGGGCCAGATTCGAATCGCGACAAGGGCAATCACTGGTATTGATATCGCCACTAGCGTCAGCATCGTCATCCCCGCGGTTGTACCGCTTTGGAATCCAAAAACCACGCTACCTATGGCTGCGAAGAGGGAAAGCAAAAGAAGCGTTCCGGCGCTTGGGACGTATAAATCGACTAGGGCCAGCACAATGGCTGAGATGTAGAGCATAACGGCGATATAAACAGGATCCACTTTTGATTGCCTACTCTTTGTTCCAAGAGCACGGAACTCGCAACATGATGACTATGGTACGCTAATCCATTGAATGCTGAGCAGCAATAGTTAGTCAAGCTGCCTTCGAATCGCATTACGGAGAAATGATGGATGTTGATCGACATAAAGCGTGGCGTCGTGAGAATTTCCGCCCCTGCAAAGTTAAATTTATTTCTCGAGGTGCTCGGAAAACGCGCAGATGGCTATCACGAGATCGAGTCGTTGATGTGTCCAATCTCGCTGTGCGATATTCTGGAATTAGAGTCGACAAAGATGCCCGGGATCACTTTGGAAGTGGAGCTGCCGGTCAACGAATCCCCGCGACAAGACGACCCGGCATGGAATGTTCCGGGCGATGAACGCAATTTGGTTTTTCGAGCGGTAAAGCGAGTTCGCGACCAGTTGGGCGTGCGAAATGGGTGCCGCATTCGACTAATTAAATCGATACCGGCGGCGGCTGGGCTGGGCGGCGGGAGCAGCGACGCAGCGGCCGCTGTCGTCGCGGCCATGATCGCCTGGAAGGTTTGGAACCGCCCTCTGGCTGCTGAAATTTGCTCTGAACTGGGAAGTGACCTAAATCTGTTTTTGGGAGACAAAAACGGCATAGGTTTAGCACTAGTCAGAGGTCGTGGGGAAAATTGCGAGATTCTTGCGACTACAACTTCGCTCGAATTCGTCGTAATGCACCCGCCAGCTGGCTGCGCAACTAGCGCAGTTTACGCAAACTGGCGGAGCTCGGGCTTAACACGATGTTCTGATGATCTGGTTAACGCGTATCAAGGAAAGAAGAACATAGAACGTGTTGGTTCACTATTTTTTAATGCTCTCGAAAAAAGTGCGATGTCCATTACACCTTGGATAGATAAACAACTAGCCTTTTTTCGGAGCTTCAACTTTCGGTATAATGCGATGACTGGTAGCGGATCGAGTTGTTTTGCGTTGGTAACTGAGCCCTATATACTGGCGGACTTACGTCGAGCAGCAGAGGTCGCTGGACTGTCCCGAGTCTATGCTGTTAAATCATGGGCTCAGCTGTCGATTGAAGAACAGATTAAGCTCAATGGTTCGGTGTAGACTTTGTGGCTGATCATCCACGTCGCATGCATGGGGGCGGTAGCAGTGGAGATTACTGAGGTTCGAATAAAACTTATGGAGGAGTCGGAAGACCGTCTCCGAGCCTTCTGTTCCATCACCTTCGATAGTTGCTTTGTAGTACGCGACTTGAAGATCATTGAGGGGACACAAGGCCCGTTCGTTGCCATGCCAAGTCGGAAGTTGACGAATCGCTGTTCGCGATGTGGCAATAAGAATGCGATGCGTAGCAACTACTGCAACAATTGCGGAGTACGATTGCGAGACAGTCGGGATACGCGCGACGATGATACGCCGAACAAGTTATACGCTGACGTTGCGCATCCTATAAACCAAGCATGTCGCGATTTGATTCAGCAACATGTAGTTGCAGAGTACACGTTGGAGTTAGATCGCGCGAAGTTACCTGGTTACCTTTCTCGCTACGACGACGCGTATGATGCCGGTGAGATCAGCGGTGACTACCAGGATCCTCGATTCATACGCGAGGAGGAATCGCACGTCCGAGGCCCTCATTTTCGCTCGCGGGAACAACCTGGCGAACGTCAAGATGCAGCTAGTCCCAATAACGACAGTCCATCGAGCGAGAAAACTGGGCGTGACTAGTGCATTGTCCAAATTGCATTTTTGGGTTGGACTC
>JANNNN010001025.1:0-4619 GCA_031398555.1 Planctomycetia bacterium
AAAGCAGGCGAATACGTCGCTGACGGGTTCAAAGGCTGACGTTTATTGTTAGCCGACCCGGAGCCAGCTGCGTTAGTACTGTTTGACAGCACACCGTACTTAGCTTCAACGGCTCCAATGATACATTCTTTGATCACCTCAGCGGGTAAACCGTACAGAGCCGCTTGAAACGGATAGCGCGTATAGGTTTCTTTACTGTAGACCCAGGCTTCTCGATTTTGCCAATGCACGTTGTCTCCCAACAGCATCCCGTACAACTGGTGCACATAAGGATCATTCGAAAACATGATGTGACCAGCAAAATCAAAGGTAAAACCATCACTGGTTAACGAACGGCACCATCCACCGACTTGGTCATTTTGTTCAATGAGAACTGCTGAGTCACCTAGATGATATGCTGCGCTTAGACCGGTTGGTCCGGCTCCTATAACCACGACCGGTTGGTCCCCGCGTGAACTCGAAGAAGTCGTCAACTTCTTCGAAGACTTTGCGCGTAACGCTTCATCGACTAGCGTCGCCATGCGCTGAACGGTCAGATTCCAATTGGTCATTTCTAGGATACGACGCATGCCCATTAAACGACTGGCCTTATCTTCAAGTGATTCACACAGCAAATCTTGGCAGCAGGCCACAAACTCTTCCGGCTCTTTTACAACTGAAACCACATGACTGTAATGTTGTTGAACGTCAGTTACTGGTGTGCTAACAATTTTTTTCTCTGCCGCCATGTACTCAAGTGTTTTTGTAGGGCTGATATATCTCGTGGACTCATTTATAGCGAATGGAAGTAGGCATAAATCCCAACCTGCTAGATAGGTCGGGAGTTCAGAATAGGTTTTTTGACCGAGGTAATGAATGTTGGACCGTTGCGGTAAAGTGTACTTGTCAATTTTAACGATCGGCCCCACCATGACGATCTGCCAAGTCGGTTCCGATTTGGCTAGATAGTCAATCAACGCAAGGTCAATACGTTCATCGATTACGCCGAAGTAACCCAGTCGAGGATGAGGCAGGTCCTGTTGGTCGGCAGGCTCATCGCATGAAAACTTAGCGCTTGCAAAATGCTTGGCGTCGACACTGCTTGGGAAACAATGGATATTACCATGTCTACCCATTAAACGTTGATATAGACTTGATCCGCCTGTGAATACCAAGTCAGCAAGTCCTAACAGTTCCTCCTCCCGGAGTTTAAGCAGCTCCGGCGCATTGAGAAATGCGTCGAGCGCATCCATAGAGTCGTAAACAACCAAGCTGTGAGGGACCACATCAAGCAGCGGAAGGGCCAGCGGCGTGTAGAACCAGCACACAAACGAATCCGCTCGCTCTTGAAAATAGTCATATAAAAGCTGCTGAAGAATCGGCACTTGATCTTCGGCGAAGCCTGAAGAAGCCAAGGGTGTGTGGGGCCGAAGTACGAGCAAATTTTCGGAAGCCTGAATCTGTTCCAAGTGCGGATCGTGCTCCACGTCCCTGACGGGCTCCTCTATGAAAATAACGAACCGATCCGTCGCAAAACGTGACAATAGATGTTGCGGGCGCTGAAATACAAAATCCCATCGTAGATGACTAAATACAACGAGCCCCGCCTTTGCTTCCAATCGTACTTCGCTCATTTTGACTCCGGATTCTTTAACGAATGCATATTAAAAACTGCAACAGTAGAAGGGTGGAAAGTGATAATTCCTCTCCAAAATCGTAATAGATTGGGTACTCGCGTAACTGCAAATCGTGTACCGGCCAGCGAAGAAGTTACGTTACGAGTCCGTTCTCACATTGCGTTGGGAAGCGGTTCAACAATTTTTACAAACTCCTCGCGAGTGCTCGACGCCTGCCCGACATCCTCTGTGTCGCTTTCTCGGACACTGAGCCATTGAAATCTGGCAATTTCCCGCGCACCCTGCGCTCCCTCAGTTCAAACCAGATTGGCAGTTTATGGCTAATTCGTAAGGTTTGCTTGTCGCAACAACGTCGCTTAAAAAATGACTGAGCTGGGCATCGAGAGGCTGCTACAGCGAAATCCCGGCGCAGATTTTCGACCAAGGTTTTTCAATGGAATTTGTAACCTGTGCAGCCCGAGGACGTGACGCTCGGTCCAAAACTTGGTTTGCCAAACATAAGCTCGAATTGTGACGCACCATACGCAATTTAAAAAGAGGCCTGGGATGTTTCAGCATGTCAAAGATCTACAATTCAATGTGCGAGTATCGGCTCCGGATCCGAAATTGCGAACCTCCTTCTCGAGCAGCTTGGCGGGGGCAATGGTGAACTGAAAGCGGACACTGTATGTTTAGAATGTCGGCGGATGACTAGCTTCCTTTTTATAGGGAGACGTCGGCCATTTTTCCACATTAAAACTGTGGGCTGAGAGGAACGATAAAACGAATGGCGTACCGAATGAGAACAAACCAAAGGTATTAAATTGAATGGGTAGAAAAGATGCTTACAGCAACTCCGTGATGGGCTGTATGCCGTCGTCGACTAGGTAGTGCGGGCGTCCACTGAAATCTGCGACGGTAGTGGTGCAAGCATTGAGACCCATGTTGTGGTACAAGGTCGCAAAAACTTCTTGGAACGTGACTGGACGCGAGACTGCTTCGCCTCCATATCGATCAGTCGCTCCAATGATTTGACCCGTCTTCATGCCTCCGCCGGCTAGCAATGCACAAGACACGTTGGGCCAGTGGTCGCGTCCGCCATCCTTGTTGATTTTTGGTGTTCGCCCGAATTCACCCCAAGCTATGACTGTGGTGGTGTCGAGAAGGCCGCGCTGGTCAAGGTCTTCGATCAAGGCACTGAGGGCTTGATCAAAGTCGGGAAGATTCTGCTTGGCGATTTTAAAGTTATTGCCGTGCCAATCCCAAAACGAATAGCTGAGCGTAACGACTCGACAACCAGCTTCGACGAGTCGTCTGGCAAGTAGAAATTGTTCGTTCAATCGCGGAGCGGCATCGCCCTGTTCTTTATCAGTTCCCTTGCCGTAACGCTCGCGGACTTTCGAGTCTTCGGAAGATATGTCAAGCGCTTTGAGCATCTCGCCGGAAGTGAGCAGTTCAAAGGCTCGCTGCTGAAAAGAATCGATGCCAGTCATTTCTCCACTGCTATCAGCGTTGCGGCGAAACTGATCGATACTTGTCAACAAGCTCTTGCGATCGGCCAGCCGATCAGTCGTGATACCGTTGAGTACCATGTCGTCTTTAATCGCACCAAGCGGCATGAATGGAGTGTGCCCAACTCCTAGGAAGCTCGGTTTGCCAAAGTTGTACGGCGAGTGTCGCATCTTGGGCGATAGGTTTACGTAAGAGGCGAGCGTGGGGTTAGGCGAGCTCTGAAGCTTTGAAATCACCGAACCCATTTCTGGCCAGCCGCCAGGAGGATTGCGTTCGTTAAGTCGCCCGGTCATGCACTGAAACGATTCATGCCGATCTTTCGCGCCGACCATCGTCCGAATGATGGCGTACTTGTCGGCCAGCCTAGCTAACTGGGGCAGGTGCTCGCAGATCTGAATGCCAGGCACGTTTGTGGCAATCGGTTGGAACTCGCCTCGGATTTCTGACGGCGCATCCGTCTTGAGGTCGTACATGTCTTGATGCGGCGGACCGCCAGGCATGTAGACCATGATGATGGACTTGTTTGAGCGACCGCTTCCGGTTTCTTCGGCTCTCAGCAATTGAGACAGCGAAAGACCACCTAATCCAAGCGCGCCGATCTTGAGGAAGTTGCGTCGCGAAGATCCGTCGCAGAAATGATTTGAGTAGTTACCGCGAATGGTTAACATCGGTTCATTTTTAAAAAAGGCGGGAGGGATGGCGGGGTAGTAGCACCTTGATCTTTGCAGTACCGGCCGACAATGTCAAATCGGAAACTGGTTGCACGTCCCCAACACCCCCTTTTGGTATTGCCTTTTCGAGGTTTTCCGAAAGTCAAATAGCCAGCCAGTGCCTTTGTTAAGGAAGTTGAGTATCGGCTTTCGTGGCGAACGGTATTTGCCTATTCTCAAATCAGCTATATCCCTGCTGCGATCGCTTACTACCGCTCGCAACTCGACGAATACCGGAAACATTGGACCAAAATTACTGGCGATCCGACAAAAGAGCTCGGACTGTATTTTACGAAACTGAATCGCTATGAAGCTATTGTGTAATGCAAGAACAATTGGGACAACTGTTCGAAACTAGGCGAGTACTTCGAAGATGGCTTCAACTTCCACTGCTGAGTTGGTGGGAATCTGGGCGAAGCCTAGGGCGCTGCGAGCGTGGTAGCCGTTGCCGGTCTTGCCGTAGATCTGATGGAACAAATCGCTGCAACCGTTGACTACCAAATGCTGCTCATGAAACTCAAGCGTCGAATTGACACAGCCGAGCAGTTTTAACACTCGCAAGCCGTTGATCGTTCCGTGCGCATTCCAAACGGAGTTGAGTATCTTAACCGCACACTCCCTGGCTGCTGCCTGTCCTTCCGCAACGCTGACACCCGCGCCGAGTTTCCCTTTCATATCGCTGACATGCCCCGAAGTCATTAACAAGTTGCCGGTACGAACAACCATCGCCAGATAACCCGGCTCTTGCTTGATGAACTTAATTCCTAGCGACTCAGCGGTTTCTTGCGGCGACATCCAGCAC
>JANNNN010001031.1:0-2836 GCA_031398555.1 Planctomycetia bacterium
GAGTTTGCTGGTCCGACGCGATCGAGCGCGGCCAGCGGCATGGCATGCCAGCAAGTTTTCTGGCCGCTGGCATGGCTGGCTGTACCGACGGTTGCCCGGCATCTCGGGCATCAGGATGGCTGCCAGGTCGACCGGTGGGGCGGTCGCGGTGTTGGTCGTGTGCTGGGGCAGCAATGCGAGATGTCAGCATGCAAACATGCCAGCATGATTTTCTGCTTGCTGGCTGCGTGCGGGTGCCGTATCTGTGATTGCGTGATTATTGCACTCGTAAATTCCAAAGGCGGGGTCGGGAAATCGACCATCGCAGGCAATCTTGTCGCTTGGCTCCATCTGCATGGCCATAAGGTCATTCTTGTGGACTGTGACACACAGAAATCATCGTCAGAGTGGATTGCGGAGGCGTTTCCCGAAATCCGTATCGTGCGATTGGAGACAGCGGAGGATGTGCTCGATGAGCTGCCGCAGCTCCAATCGGATGCTGACTATATTGTCTGTGATGGGCCAGGTAGTCAGACAGAAACAAGTCGCTCACTGCTAATGTGGGCTGATCTCGCTATCGTTCCGTGCAAAGCAGGAATGTTTGAAGCGCGAGCGCTCGACAAGAACACGCGATTCATTCGGCAAGCACAGTTGATACGCAAAGGACCGCCGGAAGCAGTTGCAGTTCTCAGTATGGTAGGGAAGGGGTATCGACTCACGCAAGACATGCGTGATGCTGCGAAGGCTCTTCAGCTAACGCTTGCAAAGTCTACAGTTACTTTGCGGCAAGCGTATGCAGATGCACCGGGACAATCTACCGTTGTGTGGAAGATGGGAACGAAGGAACAAGATGCAGCGGCAGAGATCGATGCGCTGTTTCAAGAATTGATCCCAGAAGCATGCACGGATCGCCCGAGCAAAGTAACTTCGATGCGGCAAGGTCGCGCGAAGATTGCTGCTAATCAAAAGAAATGATGCTGCGGAGGCAGAATGGCTGAGATGACTGCACGACGACCACTCACGGCTGGATTGAATACGCCGGATATGTTGAGCGAAGATCTCGTTCGCGCATTCGTGAAGCAGGAGCCCGTTCCCGTTGATCCGCCGAAAGCAGAGCCGGTCGAATTATCCGTACTCGCATCGCAACCTGAGTCTCCGCGGACGAGTGATTCTAGCGAATCGCGTAAGCCAAAGAAGAAGTCACGAAACAACGTCGTGCCGATTGGACTGATTCCGGTTACTGTCCGTTTGCGCCCAGAGATTGCAGGTGCATTGAAGCGTGCGTCGCTTGAACGCCAACTAAATGGTGAAGCGTTGTTCACTCAACAAGAACTCGTCGAGCAAGTGCTTGAGCCGTGGTTGAAGCGTGAAGGATATCTTGCGTAGCGCGCAAAGCGTTCAACCAGTACGCTATGATCGAGTCGGTCAGAGATGACGTGGTACATTGCGCGCGATGGATCTCGAGTAGGTCCATACAGTCATCAAGAGCTTATTGAACTAGTCGGCAGAGGCGAACTGAAACCAGATGATCTTGTTTGGAAAGCAGGATTAGCTAGTTGGACTAAAGCTGTTGAACTCGATGGCATCTTCATGCCGCCGCCACTGGACGCAATTGCTTCTTCGTCCGAACAATTCAATCAATCAAAAGCACCCGCTCGAAGTCCAATCACACGTTTGCGATCTTTTGTTTCAAAGCACTGGCGCGGTGAGCTAAGCGCTGATGCCATCTTCTGGCGCGTGCTGGTTCTGACCAGCATCGTTTACAACGTAACAATTGGGGCCCTTGATAGCGCAGCCAACGACGCAGCGAGTAGTCTTGAACACTACCGACTGTTCACTGCGCTTGCGCTGATGTTCCTACCGCTTACAATTGGACTGGTCACTTGGCAAATAGTAGGCACTTGGCGTCATGCGTCAAAACTTGCAAGCATGCCCGCAAAGATCTTTTGCAAAGCGTTCGTAGTACTCTGGATAGTGTTTTCCTTCGCCTACTATCGAAACTCGAAACCATCAATTAAAGATAGAGTGCTTGTTGCAATCGGAGATCCCTATCTCAGCGACTGGAGGCTTTCGTTTATCGAGGCCAACGGCAGGCGACATTTGTACGTGCGCGGACCGTTGGGAGTGGGTGTGTCGAAACAAGTGAAATTAGCGCTCGACAGCAATCCGGACGTGAGATCAGTTGTGATCGATAGCACCCAAGGCCGGGTGGGCGAGGGGATGCTGCTATTTTCGCTGCTTCACGAAAGAAAACTCTCAGCTCATATCAACTCTAACTGCGCAGGAGCTTGTACGATTGCATATCTGGGAGCATGGGTTCGAACCGCGAATCAAACTAGCAAGTTTGGTTTTCAGTGTACACCTATCGGACAGCAGTGTTTGGATCTCGCACATCTACGTCGTTCATTCTCGCCGCTAGCACAGGCGAAAGTGAACTGGCAGAAACTTGCCGACTTCTCAGAAAGTGAGTCTGAACGATCACCATCAATCGACGAGCTTCGAAGTGCGAAGCTGATTCATGTTGTTGCCGACGGACCGACCGACATTGACTACGATCAGGTGTTTGTCGATCCTGACAACGGGAACGAATACACATTCGATGAAATTGATTGGTCAAAGCATGCGGGCGTCCCTACGACGGAAAAACAAGATGTCGGTAAACCGAAGGGCCAATCCGCCTCTGCCAAATCAGGGCAATAACAGACCCATCTCAACCCAAATAGGACCGAGCTGTTTGAACTCCTCAAACTGCCGCTCCATTTCCTTCCACTCACTTTCCGTTTGCGGGTAGGCTTTGACACGTCGATCGTTTTTAATTTCTTTGAATGGATTGCTCATTGCCTTTGCAAACCGCTCA
>JANNNN010001085.1:0-5046 GCA_031398555.1 Planctomycetia bacterium
AACTGGGTGGATTTGTCGACCGCGATGGAAATATCCTGATTTAATTTTCGCAACGGGACTTGTTTAAATTACTTCCTCCCCATATCGTTCTAATGTAATCATTTTCACGCTCTAGAGGAAAACATGCCCACACCCCAATCCCCCCAACCGGCGGAACACTTGCGTCCGATCGATCAGGCGGTGCTGGATCTTTTGCGTCAACAGCAGGGGCTTACGGTTCACGAACTCATTGATCGGCTTGATGTTACGGCGACCGCTGTACGTCAGCGCTTGGAACGGCTCGAGCAAGTTGGACTGATCGAAAAACGCAAAGAGGGTGTCGGACGCGGTCGACCGCAGTTTCGGTACTTCCTCAGCCCCGTCGGACTGCGATACGCGTCGGCCAGTTATGCTGACCTCGCTCTCGCTCTTTGGGGCGAAATAATGGATCTCCCGAATCCGCAACAAAGAGGTCGGATCCTCAGACGCGTGGCCAAGCGGATGGGCGACGGATTGAAGCTGCGTGTGCCCGAAAACGCTTCGCTCAGCGAGCGCATGGCAGCCATGGCAACTGCACTTGGCAAGCGAAAGATTCCAGCCTTTGTAGATGAAGGCGGGGCACTTCCAATATTGCAAGTTCACGCTTGCCCCTATCCAGAATTATCTGAGCAGGATGGCAACCGACAACTTTGCGAGATGGAACAAGAAATGTTAAGCGAAGCGATTGGCCATGCGATGCAATTGGACACATGCCGATTGGATGGACATACCATGTGCCAGTTCCGCGCGTTGCCGACCCCTGAACCCACCTTATAAATCAACACTTACTTCGGTTTGAATAAAGAAGCGATAACAGATGACTCACGTATTAAAGATCGAGAACCTTCACGTATCCGTTGACGGCAAGCCCATTCTTCGCGGCGTTAACCTTGAAATGAAACACGGCCAAACGCACGCGCTCATGGGCCCGAACGGTTCAGGCAAAAGCACTCTTGGCTTGGTGATAGCCGGCCATCCAGGCTACGAAGTGACCGAAGGTTCAATCACTCTCGACGGCGCTGACCTGCTGGAGATGGAAGCGGATGGACGGGCTCGAGCAGGAATCTTCATGGCGTTCCAACGGCCTGTAAGTGTACCGGGTGTGAAGATGGCTGACTTCCTGCGTCATGCGACGACCAACGTTCGGCGACCTGACCGTAAGGAAGGCGAAGAGCTCATTCCGATGCGCGAGTTTCGATCTGAATTGCGTGCGAAAATGGAGCAGTTAAAAATGGATCCCGAGTTCGCGCGCCGTTATGTCAACGAAGGATTCTCGGGTGGAGAGATGAAGAGAGCCGAAATTCTTCAGCTTGCAATGTTGCAGCCGAAGTTTGCCATCCTTGACGAAACCGACAGTGGTCTGGACGCCGACGCAGTTCGTTTGGCAAGCGCAAGCATCGCTGAGATTGGACGGGAAAAGATGGGACTGCTCATCATTACTCACCATGACAAGCTGCTGGAACACAATCCGCCTGAATACACCCACGTGATGCTAGGTGGCCGGATCGTTGAAACCGGTGGAGCCGAGTTGGCTCGCGAACTTTACTCCGGCGGCTACGAACGCATTCGCAACACTTACCCAGACGCCGAAGCCGCGAACCAACAAATGCTCAGCGAAGAAGCCGCTGAAGTCGCAACAGCTTAGCGCCAGACGGCCTTCGCTCGCAATCAATAATAAATCGCTCACTCGAAAGCACTAAAGATATGTCAACGGACCTCGCCCTCGAATCGCACGACGCCATCGGCGAAATCAATAAGTATAATTTCCGGACTGAAAGCAAAGCGGTCTTCAAGGCTCGCAAAGGTATCGATCGCGATATCGTTTGCCAGATCTCCGAAATGAAGAGCGAACCCGCTTGGATGCTGGATTTCCGGCTGAAGTCGCTAGATATCTTCAATTCAAAACCAATGCCCAATTGGGGTGGTGATATCGGTGTCAATTTCCAAGACATCTATTACTACCTCAAGCCGACCAACCAACAAGGTCGCACTTGGGACGATGTGCCACAAGAAATTAAAGACACGTTTGATAAGCTTGGCATCCCCGAAGCCGAACGCAAATTCTTGTCAGGCGTGAAAGCTCAATTTGAAAGCGAAGTCGTCTACGGTTCTCTCAAAGAAGACCTCGCCAAGCAAGGTGTCATCTTTTCCGACACGGACACTGCCGTGCGTGAGTACCCCGACTTGGTACGCGAGTACTTTGGTAAGATCATTCCGCCGACCGACAATAAGTTCGCCGCCCTGAACTCTGCGGTCTGGTCCGGTGGCTCGTTCATTTATGTTCCCAAGGGAGTGAAGATCGAGTTTCCTCTGCAAGCCTATTTTCGCATCAATGCTGAAAACATGGGCCAGTTCGAACGAACGCTGATCATCGTCGACGAAGGGGCTTCGGTTCACTATGTCGAAGGCTGCACCGCGCCGATGTACAGCAGTGAAAGCCTTCACTCGGCTGTGGTTGAAATCGTTTGCAAACGCGGTAGTCGTTGCCGCTACACAACGATTCAAAACTGGGCCAACAACATTTATAACTTGGTGACCAAACGCGCGATGGCTTACGGCGACGCGACGATGGAATGGGTCGACGGCAACCTCGGCAGCAAACTGACCATGAAGTATCCAGCCGTCTATATGATGGAACCAGGCGCTCGCGGTGAGATTCTATCTATCGCTTTCTCGAGTAAAGGTCAACATCAAGACGCAGGTGCAAAACTCGTTCACTGTGCTCCGCACACAACCGGGCAAATCATCAGCAAGTCGATCAGTAAGAATGGTGGCCGCAGCAGTTATCGCGGATTGGTTCGTGTTGAAAAAGGTGCCAAGCATAGCAAGTGTAACGTGGTTTGCGATGCATTGATCCTTGATCCACAAAGCCGTAGCGATACCTACCCATACATCGAAATCCTCGAACAAGATGTTAGCGTCGGTCACGAAGCCAGCGTCTCGCGCATCGGTGAAGAGCAACTGTTTTACCTGATGAGCCGTGGGATGAACGAAGCGGAAGCAAGCACCATGATCGTCAACGGATTTATCGAGCCGCTTGTAAAAGAGTTGCCGATGGAATATGCCGTCGAAATGAATCGCTTGATCCAACTTCAGATGGAAGGCTCAGTAGGGTAACCGTAGCTTAGGCTTCCAGCCTGAGAACCCACTTTTTTAAGACTCTCGTTTTACTCAATGCATAGATCCACTTAACAGCATGCCCTCACTTCCATCTTTAGTTTCCACCGAACCGCAGCATTCCTTCGACTCGGCTGGCTTCGAAGCCTTCAAAGCCAACCTGTCCGAACCAGCGTGGCTAACGCAGCGTCGCGATGCCGCCTGGCAACAATTTGAACAGACCGCGTGGCCAGATCGCAAACAAGAAGATTGGATGCGCAGTGACTTGCGCGGGTTCAAACTAGATCGTTTCCAGTTTCCCAAGCACGCCGCATCGGTTAACGGGTCGCTCGCTGACCATCAAGTGCCGCAGTACTTGAGCGAAGGCGTTGAACTGGCTGGCCAATTAGAGACTCTTGACGGAGCCGTTGTCAGCGAAAGACTCAGTGACCGCTGGGCTCAAAAGGGTGTTCTGTTTGGTGACCTGGGACGCATGGCTGCCGAGCATTCTGAATTGGTTGAACGACACTTGTTTTCAGTTGTCGACCCAACTCAAGATCGATTCGCGGCCCTACACGCCGCCAGTTTTTCCGGAGGGCACTTCCTATACGTTCCTCGTGGCGTATGCGTCGACCAGCCGCTGCATGTCGTGTCCGGCATGACTGATGGCGGAACCGATACGGGTCATACCCTGATCGTGATCGAAGAAGGCGCCGAAGCGACATTTCTATACGAAGCGAACAGCAGTCACGATTCAGAAAACGGTTTACACCTGGGCAGCGTCGAGATCATCGTTCGTCCCGGCGGTAACCTGCGGTACGTAAACCTCCAAGACTGGTCGCGCGGCGTGTGGCATTTCGCTCATCAACGGGCAACTGTCGACCGCGACGCCAATATTCAGTGGACTATCGCTGCCATCGGGAGCCGCTTTTCCCAAGTTAGCCAACGCGTCTCGCTGATCGGCAAAGGTGCCACCAGTCAGGTCAACGGTGTGTTGTTCACGCAAGAGCATCAGCAGCTAACTTACAACACGCTCCAGCATCACCAAGCTGCCTCTTGCCGCAGCGATTTCCTTTACAAAGCTGCTTTGCAAGATAAATCGCGGACTGTATGGCGAGGCATGATCCAAGTTGACAAAGCCGCACAGAAGACTGACGGTTATCAGCGCAACGACAACCTGCTGCTCAGCGATCAAGCTCGAGCCGACTCGATTCCAGGTCTTGAGATTCTCGCTGACGATGTTCGCTGCACGCACGGTAGCACGTCAGGCAAAGTCGACGAAGAGTTGATCTTTTACGCTCAAAGCCGTGGCTTCACACGCAAAGAAGCGGTCCGCATGATCGTAACCGGTTTCTTCCAGCAGATCTTCGATCGTATTAGCATCGAAAGTGTTCGCGAAGCCCTCGGCCAATCCATCGCCCGACAAGTTCGCGAGTATCGCTAGTGCTTTTCCAGATACGAAATTGAGGTGGGAATTGTCTGGTGGGCCACTTGCTCTGCCAGTGCAAACGAAGGATTGGGCTTAGCAGTGCAGATTTTTGTACAAGGTCTCGAAGTGTTACGGTCGCCCAACAACGGCACTTCGAGATTAAGTTTGCATCCAGCATGGACTGTGTTGGTAGTTGCCAAAGCAGATCAAGGTTCCCACTCCGGCTACTTTGATTTGAAGTATGGAACCATTGGAACTAATCTTGTTGTTGATCGACTTAAACTTCGTTTGCACTGGCGGAGCCAGTGGCACACGTAATCCTAAAACCCTTAAGCGTTTATTCATTTACTAGTTTGCATTGAGACCATGTCCGAATTCATTCCAGCTTGTAAGACAACTGACATTCCTCCAGATGGCAAGCTAAGCCTAGAGGTTGAAGATCGTTTTGTTGTCATCGCTTGCATCGACGGCGACTATTACTGCCTCGACGACGTTTGCACGCA
>JANNNN010001125.1:0-2573 GCA_031398555.1 Planctomycetia bacterium
AGTTGGCAAGAAACGGGCTCAAGTCGTCGGAGATGGTGCGGTTTACGTCTACGCCAGTTTCCAGAAACCTGCCAAGCCTGTCTCTTCGAAACAGCCAGAAGAGATTACTGCGGTGGAACTCGAACCGAAGGTCGTTACTGCCGAATTCCGAACGATGCGAGTGGCGCCTGGCGAGGTTCTTGAAACACACGGATTTCCGCTACTAGCACCTAGACCATAACCGGTTTGGGAGAAGTTGGGTGCAAAAGGATTGTCCCAGTTTTGCTTCGTATCATTTTGTCTCGACTTAGGATGCGTCCAAGACGACAGTTCCGCGGTTGACTGCAAAGCGGAAAATCTTTACTCTTAGCAAGCGCAAATCGTCGCAGGTGCGCAAGTTATGAACTTGTTCACCTCGCGACGCGATGTTGTGCAGCAGGTTGGCCTGTAAATTGCTGTAGATGAAATGCCTGCCAAATCGGCTTTGTCTGTTCGCATGCGGCGCGGTTGCAATTGTTTTGGCACTGGCACTCCTAGCACTAGGGAAGGTTGGGGAGAAGGCGCTTCAATTTTAGAAGAATCTAAAATTTGAAGATTAGCCGTAATTCCTGCGTTCTTCTGGTACGTGGCTGGCTAAGTGCGGTACATTTTTGGTTTGGTGCTGTCATCAATTGAGGCCGCACAAAATCTCCCTGAACCCCTTAAGTTTGCTAGCCATGGATCTATTGGAACGAGTTTGGGAAGGTACCGGAATGTTTTTTTCCGGTATCCTGCAAGGCGTTGAACGCGGCCTGACGGGCATGTTCGGCTCGTCGAATGCAAGGCAAATCAAGCGATTTGAATCGATCGTGTTGCGCATCAACGCTCTCGAAGAGTCGTTGAAGTCGTTGACTGACGTTCAACTCCGCGAAAAGACCACTGAATTTCAGAAGCGTTTGGCGGATGGCCAGACATTTGATGACATTCTGGTGGAGGCCTTCGCTGTCTGCCGGGAAGGCGGACGCCGTTTCCTTAACATGCGGCATTACGACGTGCAGTTGATTGGGGGGATTGTCCTCCATAATGGCATGATCGCGGAAATGGTTACCGGGGAAGGTAAGACACTGGTCGCGACATTGCCCGCTTACCTAAACGCATTGGCACAACGCGGCTGCCACGTCGTGACAGTTAACGATTACTTGGCTCGCCGTGATATGGAGTGGATGGCACCGCTTTATATGGGATTAGGTTTGACCGTTGGTGCCATCCAGAGCGGACTGTCGAACGATGAACGCCAATTCGTCTATTCGCGTGATATAACCTACGCGACCAACAACGAATTGGGCTTCGATTATCTCCGCGACAACATGCGACTAGCTGCCCGAGACGACGATCGCTTCCCCAAGCACTTGCAGCAAGTTCAAGGCCCGTTGGCGTATGCGATCATCGACGAAGTTGACAACATTCTGATCGACGAAGCGCGTACTCCACTGATCATTTCCGGACCGGCTCATCAAGACATTGGAAAGTACGCCGAAGCCGATCGCGTCGCGCGGCAACTGAAAAAAGAAACGCACTTTGTCGTCAGCGAAAAGGATCATACAGTTAACTTGACGGACGACGGCGTTCGAACAGCTGAAAAACTGGCTGGCGTAGAAAGCTTCTACACCGCCGGCAACATGGAGTGGCCGCACTTAATTGATAACGCTTTGAAGGCCCACCACCTTTACAAGCGCGATGTTAGCTACGTTGTCAAAGAAGGCTCGATCATCATCGTCGACGATTTTACAGGTCGACTCATGGAAGGCCGCCAGTGGAGCGACGGTCTGCATCAAGCCGTCGAAGCCAAAGAAGGCGTTAAAATCAAAGAGGAAACGCAAACTCTTGCAACGATTACTTTGCAGAATTTCTTCAAGCTGTATACAAAAATCTCAGGCATGACGGGTACCGCCATGACTGAAGCCAATGAGTTCTGGAAGATCTACAAGCTGGACGTCATTGCGATTCCAACCAACCGCAAGATGAAACGGATCGAGTACGCAGATACGATCTTCCTAACGGAGAAAGAAAAATTCTCGTCAGTCGCAACCGACGTCGAGCGAACGATCAAGTGGGATACAGTTTTCCTAAAAGACGGTTCGCAGTACTGGGGCGAGTTGTTAGTCCAAGACGACAAGGAAGTATCCATCAAGCTGAAGGATACTCGCGAAAACGAAACTGTGCCGCTCAATAAAATAGATCGAGTTGAACGCAAAGGACGCCCGGTATTGATTGGTACTGTCTCGATCGAAAAGAGCGAACAACTTTCGCATCAATTGGAGATTCGAGGCATTCCGCATCAAGTTCTCAACGCCAAGCACCACGAACGCGAAGCCGAAATTATTGCTCAAGCCGGACGTGTGGGTGCAGTCACGATTGCAACCAACATGGCCGGTCGCGGTACCGACATTATCCTCGGTGGTAATCCAGAGACGATGGCTTGGGCTCAATTGCAGCACAAGTACGCCACCCGACTCGACGTGCCTCGCGATGAATGGGAAACACTTGTCAAAGAGATTGACGAGCGCGAAAAAATGAAAGTCGCCGGCGCTAAGGTTAAAGAACTCGGCGGGCTG
>JANNNN010001139.1:0-5515 GCA_031398555.1 Planctomycetia bacterium
CCAACGTCGACTACATCAGCGGCCTAAGCCCTGCGATTTCGATCAGCCAGAAATCGACCAGCTCAAACCCGCGCAGTACCGTCGGCACCGTCACGGAGATTTATGACTTCCTGCGCGTACTTTATGCTCGAGTCGCAACCGGCTTTTGCAGCAAGTGCAACATACCGATTACTTCGCAGACTCGCGATCAAATCGTGGCTCGCATCCAAGCGCTGACCGATACTGAAGAGTGCATGATCCTTGCGCCGATCGTCCGCGGTCAAAAAGGCGAGTATCGCGATCTGTTCGAAAGCCTCCAGCGACAGGGCTTTGCACGAGCCCGTATCGATGGCCAAGTCATGCGATTGTCCGATGCCCCCGCGCTGGCACGCAATCAGAAACATGATATTGAAGTTGTCGTTGCCAAACTGAATATCCAAAGCAGCCCGCGGGTTGCCGTCGCCGACGCAGTGAACGAATCGCTGCGACTGGGTATGAACACTCTGATAGTTATCCCTTGGATCGAACCACCTGCCGAAACTAAAAAGACGGCGAACAAGAAAGCTGAAGAAGTTGTATCTGATACGGACGACGGAAGCGAAGAAGGCGAAGATGCATTCGAAGAAGCTCCGCCTGAATCCAACCCACGTTCTGCTGTAAAGCGTCGAGCCGCGCGAACTAGCAACGATTTGGTGATGTCCAGTGAATATGCGTGTCCGCAGTGCGGCGCATCGAGTTCACCGCCGTCGCCTCAGTTGCTCAGCTTCAACAGCCCAGTCGGTATGTGCCCCGTTTGCGAAGGTCTTGGCAAACAGTTCACGTTCTCACCTTCATTGATCGTGCCTGATCCTTCAAAGTCACTGCGCCGCGGAGCGATCGAGTTGCTCGGCCCGTGGAATGACCTCAGCCGTTGGCACCGACATCAATATCTGAGTGTCGCGGAATCGATCGAGAAACAATACAATATGGAATCGAGCGAGAGCATCACCGCGCCATGGCGCGATTTGCCTCCCGAAGTCCAAAACGAATGGATGCATGGAACGGGCGATCGCCACATCACTTTCACGTGGCGTGGTGGCAGTAAACCGATGAAATACGGAGGCGTTTTCGAAGGGATAATCGCCCAGTTACTGGAACAGTATCGCAATGCAAAGAGTTCAACGGCTCGCAATCGTTTTGAAAAATACATGGAGAAGCGGCATTGCGTCGCTTGCAACGGAACGCGGCTAAACCGCCAAGCTCGACAGCTAAAACTTTGCAGCGTGACCAACGTTTCGAAGAATAAGACCAAGGAAGAATGGTGGAATCTACCAGACCTTTGCCAGTTGTCGATCGACAAGTGCTTAGAAATTCTGCAGTCCTTAAAGTTCGGCGAGATTGAACAGAAGATCGCTGCCGAAGCGGTCCGCGAGATCACCAGCCGTCTGAAATTTTTGCTCGACGTGGGCCTTGATTACTTGAGTCTCAATCGATCTGCACCGTCGCTCTCCGGCGGCGAAGCACAGCGCATTCGATTGGCCAGTCAGATAGGTTCTGGGTTGGTCGGCGTGTTATATGTGCTCGATGAACCTTCGATCGGCTTGCATCCTCGCGACAACGACCGTTTGATCGAGTCGCTGAAGCATTTGCGCGATCAAGGCAACTCGTTGCTGGTGGTCGAGCACGATGAAGACACGATGCGGGCGGCAGATTTGATTCTCGACTTTGGTCCCGGACCGGGTGTTCGCGGCGGTGAGATCGTTGGCTGCGGTTCACTTGAAGAATTGGCTGGCAACGAGCGCAGTTTGACTGGCCAGTTTCTTTCCGGCAAGCAATCCATTCCGGTTCCTGAAACGCGTCGGCCTGGCAACGGGCTATTCATCGAAGTCAAAGGGGCCACGCACAACAACCTAAAAAACATTGATGTCAACTTCCGCTTGGCACCCTAGTGTGTGTCACCGGTGTCAGCGGTTCAGGCAAAAGCTCGCTGGTGAACGATGTGATCGCACCCGTGCTGCGTCGACAGTTGCACGCGGCCGAAGATGTACCTGGCGAGCATCGTGAGCTGACCGGTGTCGAGCATCTCGACAAGATCATCGCGATCGATCAGTCACCGATAGGTCGGACGCCGCGAAGTAACCCAGCGACCTATGTCAAAGTTTTTGACGAGGTTCGCAATCTCTACACCGATTTGTCGGAAGCCAAACGTCGCGGCTATTCGCCTGGTCGTTTCAGTTTCAACGTGGCTGGTGGTCGTTGCGAAGCCTGTGAAGGGAACGGTTCGAATCGCCTTGAAATGGACTTTTTAGCCGACCTGTGGGTCAGTTGTCCAGTCTGCAGTGGCAAGCGATTCAATCACGAAACTCTGCAAGTTAAATTCAAAGAACAGTCGATCGCTGACGTATTGGAAATGGATATTCAGCAGGCGCTTGCGCTGTTTCAAAATGTTCCGCGGATCGCTGAGAAACTGCAAACGTTGCATGATGTTGGACTCGATTACATCAAACTCGGGCAGCCTTCGCCGACCCTTTCCGGCGGTGAAGCACAGCGTGTCAAACTCGCCAAAGAACTTGCACGGCGCGATACCGGAAGAACTCTTTATCTGCTCGACGAACCGACGACGGGTTTGCATTTCCACGACATTCGCTTGCTTTTAAAAGTACTTCAGGACCTTGTTGATCGCGGCAATACAGTGCTGGTGATTGAGCACAATTTGGACATCATCAAAGCCGCTGATTGGTTGATCGACATCGGACCGGAAGGGGGCTCTGAAGGCGGCCAGTTGGTTTACGTTGGACCGCCTGAAGGGATCGTTGATTGCGCGGCCTCGCATACAGGCAACTCGCTGGCCAAGCATTTGGCCGCCAAGCCGATCTTGCCTGAAGATGCCACCAAGAAGAAAAAAGCTAAACCCAAGAACATTCCAGCCCCTACTATGTTGAAGGTCCAATGCGCTTCGGAGCATAACCTCAAAGATGTCTCGCTCGAGTTGGCTCACAACACGATGTCGGTGTTCTGCGGTCCCAGCGGTAGCGGCAAAAGTTCCTTGGCGATGGACACAATCTATGCCGAAGGACAACGTCGTTACGTCGAAAGCCTTTCGTCCTACGCGCGTCAATTCGTGGGCCAAATGCCCAAGCCTCGCGTGGATCGCATCGAAGGCCTTGCTCCAGCTATCGCGATCGAACAGAAGACCGTCGCGCACAATCCTCGCAGTACCGTTGGCACCGTCACTGAAATCTATGATTATCTTCGAGTGCTGATGGCTCGCTTGGCAACTCCGCATTGCCCTGAATGCGATAACCCCGTTTCAACGCAAACTGCCGATGATATCACCAACCACTTGCTCGACTTCCCAGAAGGAACTCGGATGGTGTTGGCGGCGCCATTGCATTGGCAACCGACCATCGACCCTGACAATCTTTGGCAAGACCTGCGAACATCGGGACTTGTTCGTGTTCGTGTCAACGGATAGATCTACACGCTCGATGAAGTCCCGCGACTCTCGTCCACAGCTAGTTACGATATCGAAGCTGTCGTCGATCGGATCACCATCTCCGAAGCTAACCGCAGCCGAATTTCTGACAGTGTTGAACTTGCGTTGTCATTAGGCACCGGCGTGATGCTCGCCATCGATCCCGATAGCGATGAAGATGAAACGCGATGGAAAGTCGTTCGGCACAGTCAGTTGCTCGCGTGTCGCAAATGCGGCTACAGCATGCAGACGCTGACGCCACACAGTTTCTCGTTCAACTCGCCGCTCGGTTGGTGCCCTGACTGCGAAGGGATCGGCACGCAAACGGGAACTAGCCCTGCGCTGTTGATCGATCCAGGTATCAGCCTGAGCGAGGGCGCGATTCGCATGTGGCCGATCGATAGTGAGCTCGGGCCAGTGATGTTGCAGGCAATCTGCAAAGCCGCCAGCATTCCAGCGGATGTTACCGTTGAAAAACTGACTTCCGGTCAGCGACGCATGCTGCTGTACGGTACCGACGATCGTTGGTTCCGAGCGACAAACGCTAAAGGCATCGAGTTCGAATTCCAATGGAAAGGCTTGTTCCCAACGCTCGAACAAGCGACTCGCTTGAGTCCACAACTGCGTCAGAAACTCGCGCCGTTTGTCGCCGAAGTAGCTTGTGCGGCCTGCGATGGCTCGCGACTAAATCGCGACGCGGCATCAGCCAAGTTCCGAGGACTTTCAATCGGTGATTTGACGCAAGGCACGCTGTCCTGGTTGCAACAGCAGTTGAAGTCGTGGAAGCTCGATGAACGAGAACAGCAGATTGCTGGCGAGTTGCTGCGTGAACTCCTGGCTCGCACCGATTTCTTACTGGATGTGGGACTCGAATATCTTTCGCTGTCGCGGCCTGCGAACACGCTCAGCGGCGGTGAATCGCAACGTATTCGACTATCGAGTCAACTTGGCAGTGGCCTATGCGGCGTGTTGTATGTGCTAGACGAACCTACGATCGGTCTGCACCCTCGCGACAATGCAAAACTGGTGAAAGCGCTGAAAAAACTTCGCGATATCGGCAACACGTTGATTGTTGTCGAGCATGATCGCGATGTGATTGAAGGCAGCGATCAGGTCTGTGACTTCGGGCCCGGATCGGGTCGCAATGGCGGTCACTTGGTCGGCCAAGGAACGCCAAAACAGTTGGCTCGTATGTCGGGCAGTGTGACTGGTCCTTACTTGAGCAACAAGCAGACGATTCCTGTTCCTCGCCTTCGCCGCTCAACGCACAAAGGCATATTGGAACTTCGCGGGGCAAAAGCCAACAACCTCCGCAACATCGATTTGGATATCCCACTCGGTCGACTGAACGTCATCACGGGCCCCAGCGGTAGCGGCAAGAGTACGCTTGTGCATGAAGTGCTTTTTCCAGCTCTTCATAAAGTGCTCGCCAAGCAACCGAATAGCGGTGCCTTTGAATCGTTGTCTGGTGTGAACTTGATCGACAAGGTCATTCGCGTCGATCAAAGCCCCCTGGGCTCGAATCCAAGTTCAACGCCGGCTACATACACAGGCGTATTTGATTTGATCCGTCAACTGTATTCGCAATTGCCTGACGCACGTGCGGCTGGCTATACGCAACGACAGTTTTCTTTCAATGTCCCTGGCGGTCGTTGCGAGAAGTGCGAAGGCAATGGACAGATCCGTATCGAAATGCACTTTTTGCCCGACGTTTGGGTCGAGTGCGATAGCTGTCATGGAAAGCGCTTTACCGAAGACACATTGTCAATTGAATATCACGGCTTTTCGATTCACGATGTCTTGGAGATGCAGATCGGCCAAGCGGTCGAAGTGTTCAGCAACATTCCAAAGATCCGACGGATTCTGCAAACGCTGTCCGATGTTGGATTGGATTACATTTCGCTTGGTCAATCCGCGCCGACTCTGTCTGGCGGTGAAGCCCAGCGTGTGAAGTTGGCTGCGGAACTCGCACGTCCAGATACCGGCAAGACACTTTACTTGCTCGACGAGCCCACAACAGGTTTGCACTTTGCGGATATCGTCAAGTTGCTCGAAGTGGTCCAGCGCTTAGTCGACTTAGGG
>JANNNN010001155.1:0-4736 GCA_031398555.1 Planctomycetia bacterium
CCTCACCCCGGTACTCAGGGGAGAGCGACCTTCTAGTGGTTAGTCAGGCGGAAGAGTCTAAAATCTCTTCCTCCGCTTAAGTTCTTGGGGGCCCACCCCCAAACCCCCGGGATTTTTTAAGGCATGGCGCCGGTAACTCAATGTTTGATTTCGCACAGGCGCAGCATTATTATGAACTATGCTAAGTGAAACATAGCAAAGCTCTGCGGGGACGCAACTTTGTGAGGGACGAGGCTTAGTCAAATGAACTTCAATATGTTCGCCGAACAGGCGAATGATCCTGGCATCGATAGCATCCGTCTTCTCCAGATAACCCCGCGCCTTTGCGTAGTGATGAGTTTGACGCGGATTGACTACTGCTACATCTACTTTAGCGTCATGTAGGTCTGATAGCCTTAAGATATACTGTGCTGCTCGCCAGATTCGCAATTCAGAACGAAGTCTTTCTAATTGTTATTGAATATGAACGTATACGTCAAAATCGCCCTGATCGCGGTAAGCAGCTGCTGGCGAAATGTGGCTTGTTGTCAAGACACCGATTGGCCGGCTTACCTCGGGGGAAAGGAATGCGATCTCTATTCATCGCTTGCAAAAATCAACCGCGGGAATGTTTCCCAACTGGAAGTTGCCTGGACCTATGAGACGGGGAGCGCGGCCGAGTATCAAGCGAACAATTTGATTGTCGGTGGCGTGCTCTACACGCCGACTCAGACTCGAAAGGTGATTGCACTGAACGCGGCTACGGGGGCTGAACTCTGGCAATGGGATCCTAAGAACGAACACACCGGCCCCGGTAGCGCTAGGCAGCGAGGGCTGGTTTACTGGGCGAACGAAAGCGGTGGGGAGCAGCGATTATTCACCTCTGTAAACGGGTTCCTGTTCGCGATAGATCCGAAAACGGGCGAAACGATCCGAGGATTTGGCGATAATGGCTCGATCAATCTCGGTTCTGGACTGAATACGCCTGGTGTCACGTATCGAGACGTTTTGATCGTTGGCGGCCTGGGCGGCACGGGAGCAGTGCGGGCTTTCGATGTCAGAACCGGCGCGCAGCGCTGGATCTTCAATTTGATTCCTCGACCTGGTGAGGTGGGCTATGAGACATGGCCCAAGGACGCGTACAAAACGGCGACCGGTGTGATGCCATGGTGCGGTCAGTCACTGGATGAAAAACGCGGCATCGTTTACGTCGCGACCAAAACCGCTGAGCCGGATTTTCACGGCGGTAAGCGGCATGGAATGAATTTGTTCGCCAACTGTATACTTGCGCTCAACGCCGCCACCGGCGAGCGGATTTGGCATTTTCAAATTGTGCACCACGATTTGCTGGACAAAGACTTGCCCTGTGCGCCGATTCTACTCACCGTGAACCACGGCGGCAAGCGAATTGATGCGGTTGCACAAGGGACCAAACACGGGTTGCTATTTGTGTTTGATCGCGTCACCGGTGAACCCCTCTGGCCGATTGAAGAGCGACCGGTTCCACAATCGGATTTGATCGGCGAGCAGGCTTGGCCGACTCAGCCATTCCCTACCAAGCCACCGCCGTTGATGCGGCAGTTCTACACTCCCGAGGATGCATCGAACATTTCGCCGAAGGCAAATCAGACGACTTTGGATCGAATTCAGGCTGCACCGAATTTCGGGCCATTCCCCGCGCCGAGCCTGAAAGAGACAGTGATGTTTCCCGGGTTTGACGGCGGGATGGAGTGGGGTGGTGGCGGGGCTGATCGTGAAGGGACCTATTACGTCAACGTCAACGAGATGCCATGGCTGCTGCAAATGATCGAGACCCGTCACGCAGATGGATCGAAGCTGATTCCAGGTGAGCGCGATTACTTGGTCTATTGCGGCGTATGCCATGGCCTGGAGCTCAAAGGCAATGTTGAATTGAAGTTCCCTTCACTCGTCGACGTCAGCCAACGCAAGACGCGTGCCGAGATCGAGCAGGTCACGCGGCAAGGTGGAGGGCGGATGCCCGGTTACAGCACCATGCCAGAGGCACAACGCACCGCCATTCTCGACTATGTGCTCAGTGCGAAAGCCCCGCAGTCCACAACACGCAGCGAATTGGCGACACCCAAGCCATCGACTGTTAACGCAGACGATGATGGACCGTCCTATGCCTTTGGAGGTTTCCGTCGCTGGCTGGATGATGAAGGTTACCCGGCGATCAAGCCACCATGGGGCACTTTAAACGCAGTTGATCTGAATACGGGTGTGATCAAGTGGAGCGTTGTGCTAGGCGAATATCCCGAACTGACAGCCCGAGGCCTCCCGCCGACTGGTACCGAGAACTACGGCGGCCCGCTCGTGACGGCGGGAGGCCTAATCTTTATCGGCGCGACCGCTGACGAAAACTTTCGTGCGTTCGACAAGGAGACCGGCAAAGTCTTATGGAAGACGAAGCTCCCCTTTGGCGGCAACGCCAGCCCAAGCTCCTACATGGTGGGCGGACGGCAATATGTCGTCATCTCGTGCGGTGGCGGCAAGAGCCGCCGACCGAGCGGTGGAACTTTAGTGGCATTCGCTTTACCGGAATGACCAATTCGTTAATTGGTGGTTATGCTCCTAGCCCGCGAAACGGATTAAATCGAACATAGTTCAAATGTCGGTAAAGTTCGCAGCGCTGAAGCAACTCAGCGTGAGTTCCGATGTCAACCACTTTATGATCATGGAGTAATACCACAGAATCACATTGCCGTAGGGTCAGCAAACGGTGAGGTATCAGTACAGTAATCGAAGTTGGCTTTATGAGACTACAAATGGCTTCAACGGTATCCTGTTCCGTCTTCGCTTCGACATGTTTGTCGGGCTCTTCGATAACGACAACTGAAGGCGACCGTAGATTGGCGCGAGCAATTCCCAATCGAAATGCGGCGTCTTCTGTCAAGCGATCATCGCCGGGCGTAATCAATGTTGCCATGCCATCCGGCAACCGCTGAACAATGTCCATAGCCTTTGATGCGCGCAGGATCTGGTTAATATCCAGCGAAGCGTAATCACCGGTTCGCCGCGAGAGATTGTCCTGCACTGTGCCGGTGATTAATGGCCCGTCGGCAGAAACCCACAGAGCGCAGTTTGAAAGACTTTCGGGTGTTAAGTCTGAAACAAGCACTCCGTCGATCAGTAACCGACCGCTAACGGGTCGACCATAACCCATCAGCAGTTCAACTAGGGCCTGTGCTTGCAGTCGTTCACTGGAAACGACACCGATCAGACTGCCAGGCTTGAAAGTGGCTGAAACGTTTTCCAGCAATTTGCGACCACTGCTATCTTGAAGGGTAACGTGATCAAGTTCCGCTTGCTGGTTGACTCGCGTGATGGTTTTCAGTTCGGTGACGTTAAATTTCTCTACCGGCAGCGAAAGGAAGGACTGCAATTCTTCCGACGCGCTCTCCACCTGTCGAAGTTCTCGGGCGCTTCGCTGCAATCGAACAGCGCTGACCGCAGCACCGACGCCCGCCAATAGGAATGCCACTGCTCCGGCGATGGAAATCGTGGATTCAGGACGCAGGACTTGCACTGCAACAATAAACTGGAACAAGCATCCCAGAACTGCAACGACTGCGATAATCAAGGGGACTTTCCAAGCCGAGTTGGAAAGGCTTTTGACCGCTTCGGTGCGATAGTTCGAGATCTGTTCAGTGAAATGCTGATCAATTTCTTGTTCAGCGTGGACCGATTCGAGCAGCGGTCCCTTGAGGCACATCGAAATCAAATCTGCACGTCTCTGAGCGGCACGCTCGCGGATGACCGGTAACAGGTTACGTCGATTGCGATCAACAAGACGGTAAATCAGCGTTACCAAGGCCGCGCCTACAAAGGTTAACAGCGTTAGCAATGGCTGAATAAGTAAAGCTAGAAATAAGCATCCGATCAACTGCACGAGATGGCGAGGGTAGGTTCGCCACCACCGTGTAAGACTCATACGGACTCTCGGCAAGTGATACTCGAGGCCATCGACCAACGCTGTTTGCTGGGCTGACAAAGTTCGCACGACCCCCAGCTGCTTCGAGTGACTTCGCAGTTCGCGAATAATGCCAACTTCGAAATCGACTGCAACAACTTGGACCAAGCGATTCAGCAAGTTCAATGAAATGGCGATAAAAAAAGAAATGGCCAGCACGCCGACCAGCAGAACACTGACCTTAGTCAGTGGAGTCATTGTTTCGGGCAACCATTCGTCGATCGACGGCAGGCCAATTGCGAAAGAGTGCTTGGTACTTGCACCAGCCTCTGCCAAAATATGCGCAACTTCGCCAACAAGCAGAAACAGCAGGGGAACTGCGATAGCGCAAAGGCTACCTATGACTTTGGAAGCGAATAGCTTGCCCGAACTTCCTGCCCGATTGGTCAGGAATTGAAGTGATGATCGCATGATGAATGACCTTGTTGTTTCTCAACGGCAGTTCAGTTGTAAGGTAAGTTGTTGAATACTACGCTTTGAGGGTGATGATGGGTTTTTTGCGGTTAGGGTAAAGTTCGGAACAAATTCCACATTTCATCCCGTCGCATCCACGGGCCGTGCAATGTTCTCGCCCATAGTAGATGATTTGCAGATGAAGTAGATTCCACGATTCCTCAGGGAAGATGCGTTTCAAATCGGACTCTGTTTGCTTGACGTTCTTGCCGCTGGTAAGCCCCCAGCGCTGTGCCAAGCGATGAATGTGAGTGTCGACGGGAAAGGCCGGCTGACCAAACGCCTGACACATCACGACGCTGGCCGTTTTATG